>JBOGMA010000189.1:0-3778 GCA_050746465.1 Acidobacteriaceae bacterium | reverse complement strand
CGGTGCTGCTGTCGAAGGCGTGCATCTGCCGGTCGTAAACTGTCGCTCCGATGAAGACCAGGCCGCCCGCTGTGACGATGGGGCCGCCGTAGTTTTCTGATCCCGTGTGTGTCATGCCCTTGCGAGCGAGCGTTGGATATTCGCTGAGCGGAATCTTCCAGAGATACTTGCCGGTGTTCAGGTCAATGGCATTGAGAGTGCCCCATGGCGGCGCAATCGCGGGGTAGCCGTCAACGTCGAGAAACTTGCGATATCCCGTGAATTCGTAGGGCGCCCCGGCGTCAGGCCCAGGGTTGGGCTTCGTCACTTTGGAGCCGTTCTTGAGAAAAGCGAGTAGCGCGTCAACCTGAGCATTGCTGATCGAGTTAAACGCAGGCATGCGGCCGCGGCCATTGTGAATCACGCCTCGAATCTGGCCGGCGCTCAGCCGCGATTCGATTCCAATCAATGAAGGGAAGGCCGGCGGCGATCCGGCTCGATACACGCCATGGCACATACTGCATTGGTCCTGATAAATCCTCTCGCCGAGGCTCGCGGCGGGCTTTTCCGCAGTCAGGCCGCCGGTGTAGGCCATGTCGTTCGAGTTGACATAGATGACTCCGCGCTTCGGATCAATTGCCGGGCCGCCCCACTCCGCTCCGCCGTCGAAACCGGGGAACATTACCGTCTGCCGGTTTAATGAAAACGGCACAAACTGGCCTTCGCTGCGAAACATCAGGAACCGCTTCAGCGCGTCACGATGCGCTTCCGGCGTGCGATTGGTCAGCATCTCCGCCGTCAGTCTTTGCGGCGCAAACGGCTTTGGAAGAACCGGCATTGGCTGAGTTGGCGAGGATACTTCCCCCGGAACATTGGTTGCCGGATATGGCTTTTCTTCAATCGGAAACAGCGGCTTCCCGGTCACGCGATCGAAGACATAGACGTATCCCTGCTTAGTGGTCTGCGCGATTGCGTCGGTCTCTTTGCCGTTGCGAACCACCGTCAGCAGCGCGGGAGGCGAAGGAAAATCGCGGTCCCAGAGATCGTGATGCACTCCCTGGAAATACCAGAGCAGCTTCCCCGTGCTCGCATCGAGCGCCAGCAGCGTATCGGCAAACAGATCATTGCCCACGCGGTCTCCGCCGTAAAAATCGAACACCGCCGAGCCGGTCGGGACATAAACAATGCCGCGCTGCTTATCCAGCGTCATTCCCGCCCAATTGTTCGCCGCGCCAGCCGTCTTCCAGGCTTCCTTCGGCCAGGTATCGTATCCCGGCTCGCCCGGATGTGGGATGGTGTGGAACTCCCAGCGCAACGCTCCGGTGCGAACGTCGAACGCACGAATTGTTCCCGGAGGAGCCGGATGCGTCTCAGGATCGCGCCCGCCGACAATAATCAGGTCCTTATAAATGATCCCGGGGCTGGTCAGCGCGATGGACTGAGTTTGATAGTTGCGGCCCAAGCCCTTGCGGAGATCAATCCGCCCGTTCTCCCCGAAGCTCGGGATTGGCTCGCCGGTGGCGGGGTCGAGTGCATAGAGGTAGTTCATGACACCGGCGAAGATTCGACTGTGTTTGCCGTCGGTCCAGTAGGCGATGCCTCGCGCCGGTTGCGTGCCGGAGATGCCCGAGTCGAATTTCCAGATCAGCCGCCCCGTCGCCGCGTCCAGAGCGATCACTTCCTGCTTCGGTGTGTATGCATAGAGAACGCGTCCCACAATGATGGGGCTGGTCTGCAGACCGCCGCGCTCCCCAGTGTCGAAGGTCCAGGCCACCTGCAGGTTCGCCACGTTGCCTCGGTTGATCTGCGTCAGTGGCGAATAGTGATCGCCCGCGGCCTGTCCACCATAGACTGGCCAGTCCTGGGTTTGCTTTGGGTGCTGCGCCGCTTCAGCGGAAAGGGCAGTCGCGGTCGCGCAAAGGATCGCGATCATTAGCCACGGAACTCGTATGTTCATCTGCGAAGCACTCTCGGGTCGCCCTTGCGGGCGTCGCTTTCAAGAGTAATGCATCCGTGGCGACAGACTCTCAGGCGAATGCGGGCGCCACCGTGCCTGGGTATCCGAGGCTGTCCAGTTCTTTCTGCGCGAGGCTGCGGTACTTGCCCATGTGGTCGGTATCGCGGACGATAAGGAATTGCTCTGCGGCTTTGTCCTTGTCGCCCATGGCAAGCAACGCCAGACCAACCTGCCAGGATGTGCCAGCGATCGTCAGCTCCTTTATGCGACGAAGACGATCTCCCAAAATCAGCTTCGTCTCTACATCTGCTTCGGGATTTGATAGCTGCACTTCAGACTTCGAGGCGTCCAGGATGCTGACGGCGCGGTCCAATGCCTGCCGCGCCTCTGCTTGCCGGTCAAGCATGAGCAATGCTCGAGCCTTGCGAGCACAGGTTCTGGCTTCCAGGAGGTCCCTGGATGCCTTGCCCCATTCAGCGCCGAATGACTCTGTGACTGGTGAGGCCCCTTGCAACTGCATGGATTCATCGGCCATTTCAATCGCCTTCTGCGGGGAGGTTTTCAGGGCCAGCAGCACGTCGGACATGCTGGCTTGGCCGCTTCCCGTGGGGTCTCCCAGCGTAAGCGCCTGGTCGAGACATTGCTTTGATTCCTGGTATCGTCCCTGGTCAAAGAGCGCGTCTGCAAGGCAAACCAATAACCGCACGCGATCCGATTGTTGCTTCGTGCCGCGGTTCAAGGCGATGCGGAAACATTTCTCCGCCTCAGCGGGTTTGCCTGCAAGCTGAAGGTCCAGGCCCTTGCTCATGGCTTTTGAATTGCGGGACTGGAGGAGTCCAAAGCGAGCCAGGACGATTCCAATGCCTACTACCAGTAACTCGACGAGCGTGTGAAATCGGCGCAAAATTTCGATTGTTGATTTGAGGCCGTTGGGAAGGAACATGAGGTTTCTCCTTGAACAGCGTGCTTCCTGAGAGTCGGTCGCAAGACTGCGATTTACCAGATTCGACCTGCATGGCAGATTAAGAGTGGCTCTGGAAGCGAGGTTATGTTACTCGCCATAGCGATTCCTGCCAATCAAAATTGTGAGTGAAGGGACAATCCCGTTAGCTGGCCGCCGTGGACTCATTGCAGGCGGACGCTGAGTAAAGACACACGTACCCGCCTGAACTGGTCATGATGTTTGGGTCTTGTCGCCCTTCGTGAGGAATTACCTCAACAACATCCTCGGGACCTTTCATTCGAATTCTTTAGCCGTTTGAAATTCACAGGGCAAGACTTCCAAGTCATTGCTTTCTTCGGCCCCAAAGCAAAAGGCAGACTCGAATGAGCCTGCCTTTCGCCAACCGTCTTTTCAAACGCGCTTATTTCGCCGCAGCGACGGCCAACGTGGCTTGTTCCTTAAGTGCCGCCGCCTTGTCAGTGGCTTCCCAGGTGAACTCCTTTTCGGTGCGGCCAAAGTGTCCGTAGGCTGCCGTCTGCCGGTAGATCGGCCGACGCAGGTTCAGGCTCTCGATAATGCCCTTTGGGGTCAGCTTGAAGTTAGCCCGGACCAGTTCTTCCAGGCGCTGCTCGTCCACCGTTGCCGTGCCGAAAGTATCCACCAGCACGCTCACCGGCTCGGCTACACCAATCGCGTAGGCCAACTGAACCTCGCAGCGCTCCGCCAAGCCCGCGGCCACAATGTTCTTGGCGATGTAGCGAGCCATGTAGGCTGCCGAGCGGTCCACCTTTGTCGGATCCTTGCCGCTGAAAGCTCCGCCGCCGTGCCGTCCCATGCCGCCGTAGGTATCAACGATGATCTTGCGTCCCGTCAGACCACTGTCGCCCATCGGGCCGCCG
>JBOGMA010000188.1:0-5738 GCA_050746465.1 Acidobacteriaceae bacterium | reverse complement strand
CTTGCAACCCAACGCTGAACTCCAGGCGAAGGCGCAAGTGAGTCCGCGCCGGTCCTATGCCATCGATGGCTCTGTAGGTTGTGTCTCCCCGGACGTAAAATCGACGCCACTGATTTCCGCCTCCGATGGCCCGTTCAGGTTTTCACCGGCCTCGGCATGTTTCAGGCTGAAAGCTCCGCGCAACATCAGCGGAGTCACGAGAGTTGTCAGAAGCACCACCGCCACGATCATGGCCACCTGCGACTGTCCGAATATGCCGGCCTTGATCGCCATTGCCGCGACGATCAGCCCAACCTCGCCGCGCGATACCATGCCGCAGCCGATGCGCAGGCTCGAGATCCAGCCCATGCCGCGTGCCATCGCAGCCGTGCCGCAGCCAATCATCTTACTGACGACGGCGATCAGGAAAATAACCGCAACAGACTCCCAGTGCCCGCCGAGCGCGCCAAAATTGCTGGTGAGTCCTATGGAGACAAAAAAGAGCGGGATCAATAGTCCGTGACCGAGCGCGGCAAAGGCATGTTCAATGTCGGCCTTGAATTTCGAGCCAGCAAACACGTAGCCGAGGAGATAGGCCCCGGTAATGCCGGCCACGCTACCCAGCCACTCGGCGGCAATCGCATAGACCAGCACCAGCGCCAGCACGCAACTCGTTAGTGATTCATTGGCCGAGAGCTTGCGCATGTGGAGAATCAGCGGATCAAGCCAGCGTCTGGCGGCTCCGTATCCCACGATGAAAAAGACCAGAACGCTGACGCTGATGAGCGACATCTGAACCGCCAGTGGGTGGTGGGCGGCGAGTGAGAAGTGGCGCTGGAGATAATTGGACGACAGCGACGCGAGACCGAACGATTTATCTGTGGTCGTGGCCGACGCGGTGAGGAATGCCAGCACGAACAGACCGATCACATCGTCAATCACTGCGGCGCCAAGAATCACGGACGCTTCCGGCGAGGACATGTGACCGCCGTCCATGAGGGTGCGCGCGGATATAGACACGCTGGTTGCCGTAAGCGCCCCTCCCAGAAACAGCGCGGCATTCCAGGGCAGACCCAGCAAGTGCCCGACTCCCGCTCCCAGAGCCAGCGGCCAGACAACCCCGGAAACTGCCACCAGAAATGCCGTAACGCCAGCCTGCTTCATCCGGTCGATATCCGTTTCAAGGCCGGCGATGAACATAAGCACCAGGCCGCCCACCTGGGCCAGCAACATAAACGCATTCGTGGCGTGAGCGCCCCGGAATAGCTTGAAGTGAAAGAGGCCCAGGCCACCGGGACCTGCGGCGATTCCTACTAGCAACTCCCCAATGATTGGCGGAATTCCAAACCGCGTGCAGAGGGACGCGACGAGCTTTCCGGCAGGAAGCAGGATCGCGATCAGCAGAGCGAGTTTGAGAAGTTCAGGCATGGTTCACCGTCAGCTGAGGACCACAGGGGCCGGGTTTTGCCGGCCGCGAGCGAACCAGCGGGAAATGCGATGGAATCCGGCAAGCAGCTTTCCATAGTCGCCGCGCTCCACGCCTTCGCGCTGCATAGCGCGAATCATGGCGGCCTGCTTCCGGGCCAACTCCGCCTGAATCGGATTGTCAGCCAGCTTCGCAGCGGCCTGTGTCTCCTCCGCCGCCTGCGAGCAAATCCGCAGCCGCATGAGAAGCTCGCCGAATTTGAGCCTTGCAAGAAAACTGTCGGGAGCAGCTTTTACCGATTCGCGCAACACTTCCAGCGCGTCCTGCACCTCCAGGTTCACGCAGAGCGCCATACCCAGCAGCACGCGCAACTCCGGAAATGCGGGCTCCAGGGCAACAGCTTCCCTAAGCTGCTGGATCAGTTCAACACGCTCGTCCTTCTCAAGCACATAGGGGTCGCTGAACATGCGCGCCAATTGTGGTCTGGCAGGAGCGGGAATCGCCTGAACCAGCATCGACTGCAACGAATCGGGAACAGCATTTGCGCGATTTTCAATCGAGTGAATTGTGAGCGATGGTGTTGTCATTTTCATGTCCTCCATTCCGTCCGATTCGCTGACCCGACTGAGGGCGGCAAGGACGGTCTACAGCCCGCCTTGCCGCATCAGGCATCAGCCAACAAGCACCGGCTCCGCGGATGTAAGGAAGCTCGGTTCCGGACGGAAGACAAACTCGGGATAGCCCAGTTGCCCCATCTCCGGAATGTCGAGGCCTTCCATTTCCGCCTCGGCAGAAACGCGGTGGCCGAGGAAAATCTCGAGCACCCAGTTCAGCGCGAAGCTGAATGTAAAGACCACGCCAACCAGAGTGGCAATTCCGACAAGTTGCGCAACCAACTGGCTGGCATCGCCGTAAAAGAGTCCCGTGACTGAGCCGGTCACGCCGTTCCAGGAACCCCCATAATTGCTCTTGCCATCGGCAAACAGGCCAACGGAAAGAACGCCCCAGAGCCCGCCGGCGCCATGCACTGAGATCGCACCCACGGGATCGTCAACCTTGAGTGTGTTCTCAATAAAAGCAACGCTTAGGCACACCAAAACCCCGGCAATCAAGCCAATAATCGCCGAGCTTACCGGATTGACGAAACCGCTCGGCGCGGTAATGGCTACCAAACCGGCAAGCATGCCATTGGCCGACATGGAGGCGTCAGGCTTGCCTTTGAGTGCCCACATATACAGCATGGCTCCAAAGGTCCCCGTGCATCCCGCGAGCATGGTGTTGACCGCCACGGAGCCAATGCGCAGGCAGCCTGCGGCGGATGCGCCGAGCGTGCTGCCCGGGTTGAATCCGAACCAGCCGAAAGCAAGAATGAAACAGCCGATCAGAACCGCCGAAATATCGTGGCCCAGGACCGCATTGCTCGAACCATCACGGTTGAACTTGCCGATGCGTGGTCCGATGATGAGCGCTACGGCCAGCGCCGTCAGGCCGCCCACCGCATGCACCACGCCCGATCCGGCGAAGTCGCAGTAGCCCTTGCCGAGTCCCAGGTTTGTGCCAAGCTGCGCGAGCCAGCCGCCGCCCCATGCCCAGTTGCCGAAAATCGGATACGTGAACGCTCCCATAAGCACCGACGACACGCAGAAGGTGAGAAACTTCCAGCGCTCGGCGCACGCTCCTGTAACGATGGTCAGCGCCGTATCCATAAAGACCATCTCGAAGAGGAAGATGACCATCACGCCCACGTCATAGGTGTGGCCGGAAAGAAACATGCCCTTCTCGCCGAAAATGCCCCAGGACTTGCCGAAGAAGTTAAGCACATGCTCGCCCGACAACGGCTGGAGCCCGCCCAAGTTCCCGTTGCCGGCAGCTCCGCCCATTTGCAGCGCGAACCCTATAAGCCAGTAGGCGAAAAGGCCGCAGGCATACACGGAGAAGTTCATCATGTAGGTATGGTTGGCGTTTTTCACGCGGCACAGTCCGGCTTCCACCATGGCGAAGCCGGCCTGCATGAACATAACCAGAAAGCCGCAGATGAGTGTCCACGTGAAGTTGATGCCGATCTTGTTCTGCCCCACCTGGTTCGCCACGTCACCAGCAGTAAGGCCGGCCTTGGCGTCCGATACCGGCACGTCGCTGATGGTTCCGGTCAGGCTTCCGCCGGGATCGCCCTGCTGCAGGTCAGCCGTGGTGGGCGCTTTGGCTGCCGCCGCTTTCAGCCCAGCGGCTGCCGAGGCATCAGCATGGGCAACAGTTCCCAGCGACAGAACCAGCACGAGGCACAGGAGAAATTTGCTGCGAAATATCTTCATTGGTCAGCTCCATGTCTGAGGATCAATCAGGATTTCCAGATAGCGTTCTTGTTGCACGCGGCAGGCAGGATCACCACCATACCGACGAGGGAGAGGATCAGGCCTGCAATCGACAGAACCATCCTGCCGCCGACACCGGAAGCAAAATGAAGTCCCAAGAGAACCACCAGCCAGCCGAAAACAGTAACCAGAAGGCCCACCAGCTTCGTGATTGCGGGCTGCGAGCCGAGCGCAACCCTTCCTTCCAGCGGTTTGAGTTTCGCGAATTTCCAGAAAGACGCTGCTATTATCACGACGCCCAGAATCAGTGCCGCTTTCCCGAGACTGCTGGAGTAGCCCGCAATCCCGGCGCAGGCCAGCGTCAGCCCCGCAAGGAATAATCCGAACCACTGACCTTGTTGTTTCGTTGCTGCCATTTTTCGATACCTCCTGGGATCTGCTGATTTGTGATTGAGCCGCGAACCCTTTACGACTTGCGGCTGCCGGCCTGCTTCTGCGCGGGGAGAGCAAGGAAAATTACGAACTGCAGGGCCGCCGTCAGTTCCACCATTAAGGGAGCACCGCTCTGGAGCCGTACCAGAACAACCACCAGCACCATCGCGAACCACTGCCAGCGCGTCACGCTCAGCCTTTCCAAACGGTCCCTGAGCCGCAGAAAATCCATCGGTCTTGCCGCGACCCTGCCGGAGGCGCCTCCGCGAGCCCTGAAGCAGGCGATCGCGAAAAACCCCGAGAGTAGCAGTTCGAGAAAGAGAGCGTTCGTGTTCATCATTCCTCCCGCGACCGCATTCCAGCGGCCCGAATCCTTACCGCTTTGGGCTGAAAAAGGCGATAAAAGCCATGGTCAATGTAGATTGCGCATCCACCATCCCCCCATCTCCTTTGTGGAAGAAGTCCACGTTGGACCAGTCGCGGCGATACTCCACGCGGGTAAGCAGCCCCGAAAGCCACTTGTATTCGTAGGTACCGGTGAACTCCTTGACCGCTTGCGCGCTTCCGGTAGAGAAGCCCTGGTGATCGTCGAAGTACTCAACGCGGCCCGCCAGGGCGGACTTGCTCATGATCTGCCCGTGAGCCGCGAACGCTACACCCTGCCAATGCGGCGACTGCTCCGGGACAGGTACACCTCCCGCTATAGCGGCCGGGCTGTGGTTCTGTCCGTAGTCGTAGTTGATATACGCGCTGAACTTCGACACCGGCGTCAGCATCACAGTCGTGTCAATCAGGTTGCGATAGCTCTTTTGGGTATCAGTGTTCTCAGGCCCGGTGTAGTAGTTCAGCGCCCAGGCATACTTTGGCCTTGTCAGGGCGCTGGTCAAGCCAATCGTGGCGCCGCCGTTGTTATCCACCACATTGTTCCAGCCATTCACAACCTGCACGCCCGCCGTCCAGGAGGCGGTAACCGGCACGGCGGCGCGAAGGCCAAAGTGGTAGTACGGGATGGCCCACGCGAAGAGGATGGATCGCGAGTAGTTCCAGTCGTCCTTGGCTTCAATCACTTCCGCGCCGGCCGACGTGACGAACTGGCCAAAGTCCACTTCCGTGCCATGCCATTTAGGCGGCTTGGCGCTGATATATGCCTGCTCAATATAGTTATCCGTTCCCTTATCGCTACTGTGCAGAAACGTCTTGGCGCGGCCGAACAGCAGGTCGAGTCGGAAGCCTATCGGATTGGGATCGTAGCCGACGGTAAATTTCGCCGCGCTCAGGTTAAACTGATCTGTCTTGTCATTGAAGTTGTAGAGATCATTGATCTGCCCGTTGGCCGCATTGCTGGGACGGTTGGCGTTGTAACTGTAATACCCATCGATAAGGCCGCTGAAGTCCAGTGAACCTACGCTCCAGGTCGGCGGAGCGGCCGGCGGGGACGCGGGGGCGGGCGCGCTCTGCGTCTGGGCCCCTGCGGGAATGGCGAAGCTAAAGAGAACTCCGCTTAAAACAGACAATACGAGGTTGGCTTTCAAGTGCGATCCTCCATGCAAAAGACTTTCCAATGAACGGTCAAACGGATTGAGCGGCTC
>JBOGMA010000187.1:0-3309 GCA_050746465.1 Acidobacteriaceae bacterium | reverse complement strand
GTGTACCTGCGACCCATCCATCAGCTTCTGGAAGCTGCTCGTCGCAACCTCATCGCCCGGCTTGATGCCCGCAACCGCGGTCAAACCTTCGTTGGTTGTCCCTTCTTTTATGTCCTGCTTCTTTGCTTTCCCGCTCGCAATCACATACACAAAGGATTCATCCCCGTTGTGCTGAATCGCCTGCGTCGGAATCAGCGTCTGGTTGTGCTGCGTTTCCACCAGCAGCCGCATGTTCACAAATTGATTCGGAAACAGCAAGTCCTGCTTATTGTTGAACGTCGCTCGCAGCTTCACCGTGCCAGTTGTCGTGTCAATCTGGTTGTCCGTCGCCGTCAGCGTGCCCGTGTCCAGCTTCGTCTGCTGGCTTGCATCCCATGCTTCCACCGTTAACTTGTGCCCCTGCCGCAACTGCGCCAGCACCTGCTCCAGGTTGCTCTCCGCCACGAAGAAAACCACTGTGATCGGCTCCATCTGCGTCACAACCGCGAGTGGCGTGCTGCCGCTCGCCTGCACCAGGTTCCCCGGATCAATCAGCCGCAAGCCCACCTTCCCGGTAAACGGAGCCACAATGTGGCAATAACTCAATTGCACTTTGTCGTACTCCAGCGTGCCCTGGTCGGCTTTCACCAGCCCCTCATCCTGCAGAACCAGCTTTTCCTGATCGTCAACCTGCTGCTTGGCAATTGCATTCCGCGCCCATGCCGCCTGGTAGCGCGCCAGGTCCATCTTCGCCTGGGCCAGCAGATTCGTATCCCGCTCCAGGTTCCCCGTAGCCGTGTCCACGTTCGCCTGGTATTGCCGAGGATCAATGTCCACCAGCGGCGCGCCCTTCCGCACCATCTGTCCTTCGCGATAATGCACCGCCGTAATCACGCCGGAAACCTGGTTGTAAATGGTCGCCGTATAAACCGGCGTTACCGTCCCAAGCGAGGGCAGATAAACGCCAATATCGCCCTTGGTCGCCTTCGCCACTGTCAGCGTTACCGTCCCGCTGAATCTCCGGCTCGCCCCGGGTCCGTGCGCCACTTGCTTGGGTCCGCTCCGGTAGAGCACTACATAAAAGATCGCCGCAAAAATCAGCAGCAGAATCAGAATCCAAAGCCACTGACGCCGCTTCCTCGTTCTCCGGACCACAGGAGTTGGCGTCGTCGAAGCGGGCAATTGATGTTCGGGAGGCGTGGGTGGGACAGGCGGCGTTTGTTCCATCGTTTCTTCTTGCACCGTTCCGGCAAACCTGTAACCACAGGCCGAGCGGACCTTCTTCTGTTTTTCGCTTGAGCTAAAGGCGGTTCCCGCGGATCCCCGATTTCATCTTCTCCACAACCACGAAACCGGTGCAAGCCCGAGAGATTTTCTGTCAAACTGCTATGGCCCGTCCCTCCTCAGGGACATTTCGTGCATACCCAATTATGGACGATTAAAGATAAAAGAATGTTGCAGCCAGGCACGGATTAAAAGCCTGCCAAAAAAGTCACGCCTTGCATCAGGGCATGACTTCACAGTTCGCCGAAGAATTCGCGATTTGTATCAGGGGACGGCTTCAGCCGTCCCGAAATGGCTCAGAATGAGCGCGGGCTTTAGCCCCTGTGCGATGTCCCTTGCTGGACATCGACATTAGGCTCGTGCCCCGACAAAATCCCATGAACCCATCTCACCGCCGCCCGCCTTCCAGCCACCCGGATTTTAGCTACCCGCTTCTCCGGCCACCCGCTTCTCAGCTACCCCACCAATTCCGCCACCGCCGCGTGCCCCCGCTCCCGCGCATAATCCCTCGGCAGCTTTCCCTCATCGCAACGCACATCCCGCCGCGCACCATGTTCCAGCAGGAATGCAATGATCTCCACCTTCCCCGCCGCGGCCGCCTGGTGCAGCGGAGTAAACCCGCCTGCCTGCACCGCATTCACATCCGCTCCCGCCTCCACCAGCAGCTTCACCGTTTCAATCGAATCCCCGAGCGCAATTGCCGCATGAAGCGGCTGGTTCCGCTGCGGATTACGCGATACCTGGTGCGCATGGGCCCCATGCTCCAGCAGCAGCTTCACTGCTTCCGGACCGCCGAATGCGCAAGCCAAATGCAGCGGAGCCCATCCATCCTCCGACACCCCCCACACCCGCATCGCATCTTCTCCCAGAAGTGCCCGAAGCCGCCCGCAATCACCCAGCGCAGCCGCCTCAAATACGTCCAGATCTCCAGCCAGCGGCCTCAGGCACCCCGTAATCTCCGGCTGCCGAGTGTAAATCGACCACATCAACATCGAAACGCCCTGCGCGTCCCGATCCTTCGCTTCATCCGGCGACTCCACCACCAAGGCCGCAATATCGGCCTTCTGCCCCCGACGAATCATGTTCAGCAAAAGCTGGCTCATGGAACAAGTATATTTGTTGTCCACAGGCGGCAGCATGTGCTAGCCTTTGCTCCATTCAGCCCGATCGTAGGCCCCAACGGCTTCTCGGCCACTCAAAAATTTGAGGACCACTTGCTCATCCATTGACGGGCAAAATTAATTCAGGCTCACTCGGGTGCGGTTCCTCAGACTTGCGCATTCTTCACACGAAAGAAGGCGCACGATGAAACTCAATGATGATTTCGTCTTCAGGCCTTTACCAGCACTAAAGGTCCCGATCCATTTCCCGTTCCCATTCCCAAATCCACTCGGCCCGTTGGCCGCGCTCGCCGGAAACTGGGGAGGCAAGGGCTTCAATGTAATCTGGAGACCCAACCACACACCGCCCGGCCAGGATCGCTTCCTCGAACTCAACCTGACCGTCGATTCCATCGATTTCACCGCCATCAGCGGAGCCATCCCCAATCGTGGATTGCTCCAGCCCGACATCAATATGTTCGGACTGACCTATTTGCAGCAGATATCAGATGCCAATCTCGTGGCAGGCCTTCACATCGAGCCAGGCATCTGGGCGGTCGCCCCACAAACAACTGACCCAGCGGATCCGGCAACCGTTGTCCGCATGGCATCCATCCCGCACGGCACTACCATTCTTGCTCAAGGCACCGCTCACACAGCGGCAGGGCCGCCCAACATTCCAAACATCAACATATTCCCATTCTTTATCGGCAACCCTGGCGCGACGTTCAACTTCCCCGAACAAAACCTTTCCATCTCCACAGCGTTCCGCTCCCCGGCTCCGCAAATTGTAGGCATTACTCAAGGGATGGTCGACAACCCCAACTCCGTCCTGCAAGATGCTATCGCCGGTCAAACGATCCTCTCTACCACCACACTCCAGGTCTCGACCCAGCCAACTGCGCCGATCACTGGCGGAGGCACATCAAATACAGCGTTCCTGGCT
>JBOGMA010000186.1:0-3360 GCA_050746465.1 Acidobacteriaceae bacterium | reverse complement strand
GGCGCAGGTCCTTTGGGCGACTCAGGGAGAGCTGAGCCTTCCGAAGTTCACCCCGAAGGTGATCGAATACATCCGCGCTTCGATTGGCGCGCAAGTCACCGTTCACGACTCGGCAATCGAAAACAAGATTGAGAGTGAGTATCAAAGATATTTTTCCCCGGCACGAGGCAAGCTAAAGTCCGGCCAGGGAGCGGCACCTCAGTTGCAGTATGCGAGCGAACGGGACCGTTTGGTAGGCGAGCAGCAGACCGCCGCCGACATGCTTCGGCAGTTCGAAGCACTGTCGTCGTCGATCGAGCAAATCGCTCAAAAGGCATCCACCTATTCAGCCGATAAACTGCGCCTGCTTGCCGAGCAGAGCAGGCTCCGCCAGGCTGTCGAGCGGTACAAAAAACTACAGTCCGAGAGAAAAGAACGGGCGGCGCGGAGAGATGAGGCTCAGACCAGGCAGAAAGCGATACGGGACCGAATCCAAGCCGTTCAACGCTGCCGCAAGCAGGTTTCGGAGCTTGAGTTGACCCTGATCCAAGCTGCGGAAAGCGTTCCGGCCCAGAGTGCGAAAATCAGCCAATTACGCGATTCGTTATCTGCTGCCGAAAGAGCTCTCGCCGTTGCTGTAGCAGCAGAAGAGCGTGCGCGTGAGGCGCTGGCGACGGCGCATGCCGCACAAGAATATATCAAGGTTCTCGGCGAGCGCTCTGCTTTATCGGCACGTATCACGCGGATTACCGAAGCACAGGGGCAAATTGCTGCGGCGAAGGCCCAGATGGCCCGCATTGCTGCTCCCTCCGATGCTCAGATGCGCCAGTTGCGGGAGGCGCTCAAGCGGGAAGCCAATTTACGCCTCAAACTGGAGTTGGCGCGGGTTTCCGTCACGTTCATTCCCAGCGAAGCGCTAGAGTTGACGGTACTGGCCGGCGAGAATCCCGGCACGTTAGCCTGCGTGCCGGAATCAGCAATTTCTTTGTCTGGCACTCCGAACCTGAGTTTCGCGATTGAAGGTGTGGGCAACTTCGAGGTGAACGGACCGGCGACGAACTACAAGAAGCTCAAGGAGGATCTCGAAAAGGAACGGCTCGCGCTCTCGGATTTTCACGGCCAGTTCCAGACAACAGACGCCGAGGCTCTGGAAGCTCGCCGGCAAGAGAAATCTCAAGTCGATTCCGAAATACGGCAGGCAACCAGAGCAGTATCCGAACTGCTCGGAGGCGAACCGGAAGAGGCGGTCCGCCGGCGCGAGGCGGAGTTGGCGGATAAAGCGAATCAAATCGCGGCAAAATATCCGTGTTGGCAGCAAACACCTCCGGACGCGGCGGCGCTTACCGACAGGGCAACCAAAGACGTTAAGCGCACTCATTCGGAACGGAACGAGGTCGAGAAAGCGGAGCGCTCGGCCCGCGTCGGGTTGACCTCAGCCGAGGCTCAGTTGGTGGGCTTGGACGCAACTCGCAAGACTCAGGAAGATGGGCTTCGAAATGCGAAGGAGATGCTGACACAATTTCTGACGGACGGCATCGCCGATCAGCAGCGCCAGCGGGATCTGGACGACGCAGTTCTCCAATACGACCGTTGCAGATTAGCCTTGGAGGAAATCGAGGGCGAGCTTCGGAAGTTTGCGGAAGATCCGGCATCGGAGCTGGCTCGTGCCGAAAAGGAATTAACGAATCTGGATCAACGGTTGCAGGAGGCGCAGGGGAAACGGATAGAAGCCGAAACAAAGCTTTCCAGTCTCGCGGATCGGCATCCCTATGGACAACTCGCCGAGATTTCCGAGCAGCTCGGAATGGTGGAAGCCAAACTCAAACGCGAAGAGCGCCATACCAACGCACTGGCTCTGCTGCGTAAGACGTTTGTGGAAGTCAAGGCGGAGTTGATGAATACGATCTTGGCTCCGGTCGAAAAGGCATCGACGCAATACCTGGAACAGATCTGCGCGAAGCCGCTAGCGGAGATACGGCTCACCCAGACCTTTGCGGCGGAGAGTGTCGCGCCTTATCAGCTTGTGGATTGCTCCGACCAGCTTGTCGCGCTGGATCGGCTATCTGGAGGCGAACAGGAGCAGGTGTTTCTATGTACTCGACTTGCTTTGGCGATGGAACTGGCGCGCAAGGAGAGGCAGATGCTGGTATTGGACGACGTGCTCACGTATACAGATTCGGAGCGCCTGCCGCGGATCTGCGATCTCCTTCAGCAGGTGGGTGATCAGTTGCAGATCGTCCTGCTCACTTGCCACCCTGAGCGATTTGAGCGGTTAAGCGGGGCGAATCGCATTGATCTGCAAAAACTTTTATTCTCCCAACGCCGGTTAGCGGCCTAGGAGCGCCCATGTATAAGAAAGTTTCTGATTACATTTATTCTCCCTCCGATCTTAATGCCTTTCTGGAAAACGAGTGTGTAACGTGGCTTGATCGTTATGACCCGGAGTTCCCCGGAGAAATCAAGCAAGACGAGCCCACGGAAGAAGACGAGCTGTTTCGTAAGAGCGGCGAGGAGCTTGAAGCGCGCGTTCTCGACTCCTTCCGATCCGAAACAGAAGTCGCAATTATTGATCGATCCGAACGCGCGTTCCAGAAAACGATGGCTGCAATGCGGCAAGGATGCCATATGATTTATCAAGCGCGCTTAACGTTAGAGCCGTTTGCGGGCTGGTCGGATTTTTTGATCCGCGTGCCCGGTCATTCGGAATTCGGGGATTGGCACTACGAGGTATGGGACACCAAACTCGCACGCGGAATGAAGCCATATTTCGCAATCCAACTCTGCTGTTATTCCGAAATGCTGGAAGCGCTGCAGGGCAGTCTGCCTGAGCACGCCGGAATCATTCTCGGAAATGGTGAACGCAAACCGCTGCGGGTTTCCGAATACTTTTTCTACTACCGCTCAGTTAAGCGCGCGTTTCTCGAACAGCAGCAGTCATTTCGGCGCGATGTGTCGCCGCAGTTTCCAGGGTGCCGATTATCGGCATTGGAGCGGCTACGTGACAAGCCTCCTGGAAGAGCGGAATGATGTCTCGCTCGTGGCCACCAGTCGAGGCACGCAACTTAAGAAGCTCGCGGCAGCCGGTATCACTACCGTGCGATCCCTTGCCGAGAGCAGCCTTGAACTCGCCCCTCGGATAGCCAGAGAAACATTTGAACGTTTGCGGTCGCAGGCGCGGCTCCAATTAGCGCCTTCCTCCGATGGATCTCCTGCCTACCAATTTCTTCCCCCGCCCGCCGATAATCGCAGACAAGGTTTTGCTCTGTTGCCGCCGCCATCCCCAAGCGATGTTGTGTTCGACATCGAGGGCTATCCCATGGTTGAGGGCGGGCTCGAATACCTGCTGGGAGCCGTTTGCCAGGAGAATGGCGAATTAGTCTT
>JBOGMA010000185.1:0-2473 GCA_050746465.1 Acidobacteriaceae bacterium | reverse complement strand
AACCAGTCGAGAACTTTCAGGATGACCTGATCGAGGAAGTCGGGGGCGGTGTTGGGTGAGACGCAGTCGAGCATTTCGCCGAAGATGATGCCCTGCACGCCGTCGAGTTTTCCGGCGAGGATCAGTTGGCGGAGCATGCGGTCGATCTGGTAGGGCTTGGCGGCTACGTCTTCGATGAAGAGGAGCTTGCCTTCAGTTTGCGGGGCGTAGCGAGTGCCCAGCGAGGCGGTGAGAATCGTCAGGCACCCTCCATATAGAATGCCGCTGGCGTGACTGGGTTTCAGGATTCGTAAGCCCTCGGCTGCGCCGACTTCGACCAGGCGGCCGGTGAGCGCGGCTTGCAGGCTGGCGCCGTGGACTCCGTTGTCGCGGCTGAAGTCTCCGGCGACCAGCGGGCCGTGGAAAGCGGGCAGCCCAGTCTGGTCGAGAAGCCAGGTTTGGACAGCGGTGAGGTCGCTGTAGGAGATCAGCGGCTTGGGATGCGCGCGGATGAGGTCGAGATCGAGGCCGTCGAGCAGGTAGTTCGACCCGTAGCCGCCGCGTGTGGTGAAGATGGCGCGAACTTCAGGGTCTGCGAAGGCGGCGTGGAGGTCGGCGAGGCGCTCGGCAGCGGTTGCGGAGAAGTAGGGCGCGCGCTTGCCGAGGGCGTATTGGCCGGGGACGGGGTTGTAGCCGCGGGCGCGAAGCGCGGCGATTCCCTGCTGAATGCGCTCGGGATTGGCGCTGCTGGCGGGGGCGATAACGGCGACGCGGGCTCCCTGCGGGACGGCGGTTGGCTTCAGAAGAGCCGGCATTACCAGGCTTCTCCGTCGGCGATGAGTTCGGCGGGACCGGTGAGGGTGATGACTGCGCCTTCGCCGGACCAGTCGACGCGCTGCTCGCCTCCGGGGGCGCGGACGAGAAGATGCGGGCTTAAGCCGCGGCGGGCGATGGAGGCGACAGCGGTGGCGCAGGTCCCGGTGCCGGATGATGAGGTGGGACCAACACCGCGTTCGAAGATACGGATTTCTATGGAATTTGTATCAATCACACGCACGAATTCGACGTTCGTCTGCTCAGGAAAATCGAGGTGGAAGCAGACTTCGCTGCCAAGTTCCTGCCAGGAGCGGTTATAGGCGGTGAACTCGGGGTCGTCGGTGAAGATGACGAAGTGGGGATTGCCAGTGGAGACGGAAACGCCCTTTACTTTGGCTCCGTCGGCGAGCATGACGGACTTGTCCCGCAGGACGGGCTCTCCCATGCCCTGGGCAAACTCAAATTGACGGCCATCGGTTTTTACCAGACGACATTCGCGAAAGCCGGCGTCGGTTTCTATGCGCACCGCGTCTCCAGCATTGAGGCGCTCGCGATGAGCCATCCATGCGGCGACACAACGAGTTCCGTTGCCTGAGATTTCAGCGGCGGAACCGTCGGCGTTCAACAGGTGAATGCGGCCGGCGCGGTTGCCGTCCCACGTGAAGAACTCCACTCCGTCAGCGCCGATGCCGGTATTACGCGCGCAGAGTTTGATGGCGAGCGCGGGGTCGGGCGGGCCTTCAATGATAAGGAAGTCGTTGCCGCAGGCGTGGGCTTTTGTGAATTTGGTCATTTGGGTCTTCCCACTCAATTCGCACCCAGCATTGATTCTCTGTTCCTTCAATTATGCGGGATGTTGCGGATATCGGAATGATAAATACGGACGCAGGGTTGGCCGGTGGAACAGATGACATCGATCAGGGTGAGGTTGTCAGGATGGGCCGCTACGGCTTTGGCTACGGGGTCATCGTCGGTGGTGATAACGTAGTCGGCCGATTTTGCGGGATCGGCAAGCGCGGGTTTCCATTTGTAGTAGTCGGACTCGTTGATGGTGCGCTTGAGCCGGAATCCGGCGCGCTCGTACGCTCCGGAGTGGTCGGAGACGTAGGCGAGGATGGTGGCTCCACGGGGCAAGTCCTGAAGTCCGCGCGCGTAAGCCGTCTCAAACGGAATACGGGTGCGGGAGTTGGCAATCATTTCGCGCAGAACGAGCGGGGTGGCGCGAACCAACAGATAGGTATTGGCGACGGTGAGGGCGGTAAAGACGGCGACGAGCCACGGTTTGAATGCCTCCGCCCGGTTGGGGATTCGTCTGGAGAATTGGCCGATGATCCAATACGCCAGGAAGCCGAGGGCGAGAGCGAAGACGGGCAGCATTTCCAGGCCGTAGCGGGTGTTGTAGTAGGAATGCGGCCACCAGAGCGGGATGAAGATGGGGACCGATCCGTAGGCGACGGAGTAGGCGTAGAACGGGAGCGGAATCCAGAGCAGGAGCGCGGGAAGGACGCGTTTCGACCGGAAGCGGACGGCTGCGACGGCGCTGCCGGCGAAGGCGAGGATGAGCAGGAGGTCGGTAAGGTGCTTCCAGATGGCTCCTAGTTCTGAGGCTTTGAGGAAGTAGAGCGCGGCGACGAACATGTTGTGCCAGCCGGGATAGTGGGGGGAGCCGGGGCGGGAG
>JBOGMA010000184.1:0-8670 GCA_050746465.1 Acidobacteriaceae bacterium | reverse complement strand
GGCGTGGCATCGCCGACATCCGTCCGCTCTCGGCCGAAGTCGACCTCTTCCCGACCGCCCACGGCTCGGCGCTCTTCCAGCGCGGCGAGACCCAGGTGCTCAACGTGACGACGCTCGGCATGCCCCGCATGGACCAGCAGCTCGACACGATCTCGCCGATCACCAAGAAGCGCTACATGCACCACTACAACTTCCCGCCCTTCTCAACAGGTGAGACCGGCTTCATGCGCGGCCCCAAGCGCCGTGAGATCGGCCACGGACTGCTGGCCGAGCGGGCCCTGCTGCCGGTGGTCCCGAGCGTGGAGGACTTCCCCTACGCCCTGCGCGTGGTGTCCGACGTGCTGACTTCGAACGGCTCGACCTCTATGGCCTCGGTCTGCGGCTCGACCCTGTCCCTGATGGCCGCCGGCGTGCCCCTCAAGGGTGCGGTGGCCGGTATCGCCATGGGCCTGGTCTACGAGGGCGGCAACTACGTCACCCTGACCGACATCTTGGGTTCTGAGGACGCCTTCGGCGACATGGACTTCAAGGTGGCCGGCACCGCTGACGCGGTGACCGCGCTGCAGCTCGACACCAAGATCGCCGGCCTCCCCGCCGACGTCCTGGCCAAGGCGCTGCTCCAAGCCAAGGAAGCCCGCCTGGCCATCCTCGAAGTCATGGCCGGCGCCATCGCCGAGCCCCGTGACCAGGTGGCCGCCAGTGCGCCGAAGATCGTCAGCATGGAGATCCCGATCGACAAGATCGGTGAGGTCATCGGTCCCAAGGGCAAGGTCATCAACACCCTGCAGCAGGAGACCGGCGCCGACATCGCGGTGGACGACGACGGCATGGTCGGCACGGTCACCATCGGTGCCGTCGACGGCAACGCGGTCGAAGAGGCCCGTCGCCGCATCTCGCTGATCCTCGACCCGCCCACCGCCGACGTCGGTGCGGTGTACCCCGGCAAGGTCGTCAACATCACCAAGTTCGGTGCCTTCGTCAACGTGCTGCCCGGCCGCGACGGCCTGCTGCACATTTCGAAGATGTCGTCGCTCAACGACGGCAAGCGCATCAACAACGTGGAGGACGTCCTCTCCCTGGGCCAGGCCATTGAGGTGCGGGTGGACGACATCGACCCCCAAGGCAAGGTCTCGCTGTCCATCGCCGGTGCGCCCCCGGTCGAGGACCGCGGCTCCCGTGAGGACCGCGGCTCCCGTGAGGACCGCGGCCCCCGTGAGGACCGGGGCGAGCGTCGTGCGCGCCCCGAGCGCTCGAGTTCGGACTCCGGCGACGGCGGCAGTGGCGGCAGTGGCGGCAGTGGCGGCAGTGGCAGTGGAGGGGGTGGCGGTGGCGGTGGAACCACGATTCCGGGCACAACCGCCGGAGCCTATGTCCTGACCGTTACGGGAACCAGCGGATCGACCACGGCAACCACCACGGTGAACCTGACGGTGAACTAGGCCAAAGTAAGGAGGCGGGTGACGACCATAAGCGAGCAGCCAGCTTGCTTGTGTCCACAAGGAACGTCACTCGCTTCTTAGACGTCCTCCTTTTAGCTTTCGCTTTGCTATGCTCATCGAAGGCCATGCAAGCTGAGCCCGAAGTGACTCCCCGCACCCAATCCAACGAGCCTCGCATCAGCGCTGCCCGCACTGCCGGCGCCGCGCTCTTTCTGCTCACCGCTCTCAACCTCTTCAACTTCATCGACCGCTACATCCTTCCTGGCGTCCAGCCGCTCGTGCAAAAGGAATTCGGCATCAACGATGCCCAGATCGGCCTGCTGACCACCGCATTCTTCTTCACCTACATGCTGGCCGCGCCCATCACCGGCTGGCTCGGCGACCGCTTCCCGCGCAAGCCGCTCATCATCATCGGAGCCTTGCTCTGGTCGGCGGCCACGCTGTACACCTACTGGGTCCACAGCTATGAAACGCTGCTCATCCGCCACGCCGTTGTCGGCATTGGCGAGGCTACCTTCAGCATCTTCGCTCCCGCCATGCTGGCGGACTTCTACCCCGAGCGCGACCGCAACCGCATCCTCAGTGTTTTCTACGTCACCATTCCGGTCGGGGGAGCGCTCGGCTATCTCACCGGCGGAGTGCTCGGCCAGCACTACGGCTGGCGAATGCCGTTCTTCATCGCCGCGCTCCCCGGAGTGCTCATTGCGCTTGGCTTCTGGATCTTCGTTCGCGAGCCACGGCGAGGAAGCGCCGACAAACTCGCCCCAACTCTCGACCGCGCCACGCTGCACGGACTTACCCGCAACCCCGGCTTCTGGTGCGCGACGTTGGGGTTGGCCATGTGGACCTTCGCCGTCGGGGGCATCTCCACCTTCCTGCCCACTTTTTTCGTGCGCTTCGCCCACATGTCCGTTGCAAAGGCCGGAACCGTAACCGGCGGCCTCACCGTTGTCGACGGCCTGCTCGGAACCATCGTCGGCGGATGGCTCGGACAAATTTGGCTCCGCCGAAACAGCCGCGCCCTCTACCTCATCTCAGCCTGGGGCTCAATATTGGCAATCCCCGCGGCGGCCGTGGTCTTTTTCGGCCCACGATCAACCTTCCTGCCCGCCGCCTTCGTCGCGGAATTCTTCCTCTTCCTCAACACCGGCCCGCTGAACACCGCCATTGTCAATTCCGTTGCCGCCCCCATTCGAGCCACCGCCATCTCCGTCAACCTTTTCGTGATTCACCTCCTCGGCGACGCCTTCTCCCCTGCGCTCATCGGCAAGCTCTCCGACGCAACCAATCTCCGCACAGGACTAAGCATTACCCTCATCACACTCGCCCTATCCGGCGTGATCCTCTTCATCGGAGCCCGATTCGCCCCAATACTCACACAACCGTCCAAATCCCTGAGCCCTGAGCCCTGAATTACAATCGAGCAGGTATGGCCGAACACGAAGCGCACCATCCGCCACAGGAGCCCCCGCCGCCGGCGTGGGTGAAAACTGAACTGGCCCGCCATCCCCAGCGGCCCGATCCCATGTATTTGATCGAAAGTATCTTTACTGACCTGAGCGAAATTCACGGCGACCGCGTCTTTGGCGACGATCCCGCAATGTACTGCGCCATGGCGCGCTTCGGTGACGAGCAGGTCATGGTCATTGGCAACGTCAAAGGACGCAGCACCAAGGAGAAGGTACACCGCAAATTCGGAATGCCCGATCCCGAAGGCTATCGCAAGGCATTGCGAGCCATGAAGCTGGCGGAAAAGTTCGGGCGTCCGGTCTTCACCTTTATCGACCTCATGGGGGCCAACCCCGGATTGGGCGCCGAAGAACGTGGGCAGGCTGAAGCCATTGCCCGCAACCTGCTTGAAATGTCGCGGCTGCGGGTTCCCACCATCGCCACCATCACTGGCGAGGGCGGGTCAGGCGGCGCACTGGCGCTGGCTGTTTCCGATCGCGTGCTGATCCTGGAAAAGGCCATTTACTCGGTCATTTCGCCCGAGGCGTGCGCCTCGATTATGTGGCGGGACTCCTCGAAACGGGCCCAGGCCGCTGCCGCGCTCAAGGCAACGGCTCCTGACCTGAAGCACTTTGGCTGCGTCGACGACGTGGTTCCCGAACCAGGCGGCGGCGCGCACGAAAATCCCGAGCAAGCCGCAAAAATTCTGGCGGAAAAGCTGCACTGGCATCTAAAGGAACTCAAGGCGCTCTCGGTGGATGATCTGGTGGCGCAGCGCTACGAAAAATTCAGGAAGATAGCCCAGTTCTATACTGCATGAACCAATTGCATCGTTTAACCCTCCGGCACGGCGGGAAAATCATGTTTCAACAACTCGCCAACCGGAGCCGCCGGTGAGCAGCCGTCATCGCATTCGCGCGCTGCTATGGTTCATCCTGGCCGCGATTTACTACGTCGTGGCGCGAGGCGTGGCCTCCGTGGCCGCCGGAGGACTCAGTTCCGGAATCTGGTTCGATTTTGTCGACCGCGCCATTCTGCTGTTTCTGCTCATTGTTGGCTATTCGGCCATGGCCTACGTCGGCCAGCGCCAGCAGCATCCGGTGGCTGCGATGGGTTTGGCAAGGCGCGCCGGCGTGGGCCGCGAATTCGCGCTCGGCGCCGCCATTGGCTGGACGGGAATGGCCGCCTGCGCGCTCATCATCGCCATCTTCGGCGGAATGGTCATCTTTTTCTATACCAATTGGCGGCAGTTCGCGGAGATTCCGCTGGACATTCTCATACTGCTTATTGCCGCGCTCGCCCAGGAGGTTGCATTTCGCGGATATCCCTTCCAGCGGCTTATCGAGGCAACGGGCCCGCTTTTCGCCACATTCGCCGTGTCGATACTTTATGGGCTGGCCCACATCACCAACGACGGAGCCAGCCCTGCCAGCTTCATCGTAGCCATGCTCGCCGGATGGGTTCTGTCCATCGCTTATTTGCGCACCCGCGCACTCTGGGTAAGCTGGGGGATTCACTTTGCCTGGATCGCGAGCATGTCGGTGCTGTTCGGATTTCCTCTGGTCGGCATCACGCGGTATTCGCCGGTCATCTCTTCCACCGCGCTCGGCCCTACCTGGCTTACCGGCTTCGATTATGGCCCGGAAGGCAGCGCCATCGCCATCGTCGTCATGCTCGGCCTGATTGTTCTTACTCTCTACGCCACTCGCGGCCTCAGTTGGGAATACGCGCAGCCCGCAGCGGTGCCGGTTGGCTCGCCCGATGACGTTCCAGCCCCCGCTCCGCCTCGCCATGAGCCCATCATCGTTCCCCCACCAACACCGCCTCCGTCAGAGCCCATCATCGTGCCTCCTCCAAAATCCGAGCCCATCATCACCCCTCCTCCAACACCCACGGGGCCTTTGGATCCTGCCGTTGAGCCGCCGCACGAACAGCCGACGCAATCACGCGAGCCTGAAATAAACCAGGAAAATACGCCTCAGTAATCGCCCGCTCTTCTGAATCCCACGTGCTAGCTCTGCAATCCGCCCATGAGAATCCCACACACTCGAAAGATCACAGGCGCTCACGCTCTGAAAAGTCTCCGGGGCCGGCGCAGGGAGAGGTGGTATGAGGCAGTCCTTTGCTGTAGGAATCGGAGGCGCGGCGGGCCAGGGAGTCGCAACTCCAGGTGACATTTTTGCCAAGGTTTTCAGCCGTCGCGGGCTGCACCTGAATGCCTATAACGCCTACCAGTCGATTATTCGAGGCGGGCACACGTTCCTCACCATCCGCACCGGCGCGGACAGAATCTCCAACATGGGCGATCATCTCGACCTGTTGATCCCTCTCAACCAGGACACCATGGACCGCCACCTCAGCCTGCTCACCGCGGGCGGCGCGTGTCTTTATAATTCCGAAGCTATCAAGCCTGGCCAACCCGCGGAGGGCGTCCAACTCTGCCCTATTCCCGTCTCAAAGCTTGCCGACATCAGTAAGAACAAGGTCGCCCAGAATACTCTCGCGATCGGCGCCGCCCTTAGCATGATGGGCGTAGGCTTCGCCGCTCTCGAAGAAGTCCTGAACGAGCAGTTCCGGAAGAAAGGGCAGAAGGTGATTGACGAGAACGTCAACCTCGCCCGCGATGGCTATGAGTATGCCTCGCAGGACTTCAAGCCTTTCGAGAAACCGCTGCCCATGACCGACGCGCGGTACGCCGTCCTCAGCGGCAATGCTGCCATGGCCATGGGTGGTGCGGCCGCCGGCGTCAAATTCTACTCCGCGTATCCCATGAGCCCGTCGACCGGCGTCCTTCACTGGATGGCCGAGCATGCCCGTAAAGCCAACATCATGGTCCGCCAGGTCGAGGACGAAATCGGCGTCATCAACATGGCCATCGGAGCGGCCCACGCCGGCGTTCGCGCTATGTCCGCAACCTCAGGCGGAGGATTCGCCATGATGAGCGAAGGTCTTGGCCTCGCTGCGCAAGCGGAAATCCCCATCGTCGTCATCGACTGCCAGCGCGCGGGCCCGTCCACCGGAGTCCCCACCAAAACCGAACAGGGCGATCTCTGGCAGATGCTGGGTGCGGCCTTCGGCGACTATCCGCGGGTTATCGCCGCCCCGCTCGACATTGCCGACTGCTTCAAGCTCATCCCCGAAATTTTCAACGTAGCAGACCAATTCCAGTGCCCCGGAATTGTCCTATGCGACCTGCTCCTATCCGAAGGCCGCCTCAGTGTTGATCCCAAAGAACTGGACTTCGCTCCAAAGATCGATCGCGGCGAACTCATCACTTCCAACGGCAGCGAGCACGAGCCCTACAAGCGCTACAAAATCACCGAAAGCGGCGTCTCCCCACGTGCCATCCCCGGTATCCCGGGCTTTACCCACGTGGTTTCCAGCGATGAGCACGATGAAGACGGCGTTCTCATCAGCGACATGTTCACCAACACCGCCAAGCGCCGTGCCATGATGGAAAAGCGCATGAGGAAAATGAACGGAATTGCCGCCGCCGTTCCTCCGCCCGAACTTTATGGGCCGCCAAACGCCGATGTTACCCTCATCGGCTGGGGCTCCACCTACGGCGTTATAGACGAGGCCTGCGAACTGCTCCTCGACCAGGGCATCACGGCAAATTACCTGCCCATCCGCTGGCTCGTTCCTCTGCACGGCGACGCAATCGTCGACCTGCTCAAGACGGCGAAGCACACAATCATCGTGGAGAACAACTATAGCGGCCAGTTCGCCCGTTACCTCCGCAGCGAAACCAGCTTCGTACCCAACGGACACATCCGCAAGTACGATGGCGAGCCATTCATGCCTCACCACATCGTGGAAGCAGTCAAGCAGCAGCTTGCTGGCAAGACTAATCTGTCCATCCCAACCCATGAAGTAATGGTTTAGGGTTAAGACGTAGGTTATTGAGTAAGAAATAGCGATTGTTATCAGGACACGGTGTCAGCCGTGCCGAACCAGGGCAAGATCAAGATGGGGCTCCAGCCCCGGAGGGAAGTCAGGAGAATTCATAATGGCGACTGAAGTAATCACTCCAAAAGCGCTCACGACGGCGGACTTCAAGGGACGGGTCGACCCCGACTGGTGCCCCGGATGTGGCGACTACGGCGTGCTCGCGGCGGTGCAAAAGGCCCTTGTCGAGCTGCAGATTCCAAACCATGAAGTCGTCACCATCAGCGGAATCGGCTGCTCGTCCAATTTCCCTGGCTTTATTGAAACCTACGGAATGCATACCCTGCACGGCCGCTCGCTGGCTGTAGCCACGGGAATGAAAATGGCCAACCACGCCATGACTGTCCTCGTAACGGGCGGCGATGGCGACGGCTTCGGAATCGGTGGCAACCACTTCATGCACACCATGCGTCGCAACGTCGACCTGACCTACATCGTCATGGACAACCAGATCTACGGCCTCACCACCGGCCAGACGTCACCCACCAGCCGTCTCGGCATGAAGACAAAAAGCATGCCCTTCGGCAGCGTCGAAGCGCCCATCAACCCCATCTCACTCGCTCTCTCGGCCGGAGCCACATTCGTAGCGCGCGGCTTCAGCGCCGAGCAAAAGCACCTCACCGAGCTTCTGAAGCAAGCCATCCAGCATAAGGGCTTTTCCTTCCTTGATGTCTTCAGCCCCTGCGTCACCTACAATCACGACAACACCTTCCAGTGGTTCAAGCCCAGGGTCAAAAAGCTTGAGGACAATCCTTCCTATGACCCCACCGACTGGCTCCGCGCCATGGAGAAATCCCTGGAATGGGGCGACGAGATTCCCATAGGCAAATTTTTCGAGCGCACCGACGTTCCCACGCTCCACGGGTCCGAGCCTGTCCTGGACCAGGGCCCGCTCGCGTATCAGGACAACCACATCCCGTCCGAGGTCGCCGAGGAATTCATTAAGGAACTGATGTAGGGGGTGGGTGCCCCACGTCTCGCTTTTGAGACGTGGACTGCTCAACCGCCGAGCCCCTTGCCAACCAACCATGGGAAGGAACATCCTAATAGTCAGCGGAGGCCGTTATGAAAGGCTTCTTGATCCCGCTTCTCGCCGCGTGCCTGACCCTACCCGCAGCCGCGCAGGTCTTTACTGTGCAGCCGGAAGGCGTCGCGGCCAAGTATCTCAAGTACACGCCGACCGATGTAAAGCTGTCCAACCTGCCGCTTACAAATCACGACAGGCAGGAACTGCTGCGTTTTCTCCAGGCCGAACAGGGTTTCTCCATGCGGCCCTTGCCGGTGGCCACCATCAGGCTGCCCGCCAACGGACTGCTCAAACCCAGCGGCTCTGACTACGTAGACCTCATCCAGAAAAAGGGAATTGCTGTCGAGGCCGGCAAGCGCGTTGTGATTACCGACATCAAAATCGAGAAAAACAAAATCGATCTCGACTTCAATGGTGGCCCCGAGCACAAGCACAAATGGCTGCGCCACATCTCCGTCGGCATGGATCCCTACAACACCATGCCTGTTGTGCCTGACAATCCCAACCAGCCCACCGGCACCCGCATCGAGCTTACGTTCCAACATGGCGTGCCTGACCTCACTGGCCAGCAGGTAGAGGCACTCATCAGGCCTCTCATTGACTTCAGTGTTAAGACTCCGCTGCAGGCCTATAGCGATACTCTGCCGCCCTTCCTAAAGACGGCTGTGCTTGCCCACCACGTTCTCGTCGGTATGAACCGTCGCATGGTCCTCAGCGCCCTCGGTGAGCCACGCACCAAAATGAAGGACATGGAGAACGGCCAGGCCATCGACCTTTGGATCTACGGCGAGCCGCCCGACCCTACGC
>JBOGMA010000183.1:0-5638 GCA_050746465.1 Acidobacteriaceae bacterium | reverse complement strand
GATTCATTCCATCATTGACCGCTACCGCACGGCTGCGCTGCCGTTTACCGGATCATCGTTGCTGGCTGCGCGCTATTCCGACGTGCCGCTGCTCTCGCCAGCCTGGGGCGTGGGCAAGATCGGGCTGCCGCTGAGCGATGAAATGGGCGGCATCAAAATAATGGGCATGAGCTTGCCGTTTTCGCCCGACACGACCTTCGTAGCGTCGCTGAGCTGGGAAGGAAAAACCAAGCTGCGGGTAGAAGAAATCGCTCCCACGGAGCAAGCGGCGGCAACATCGGCGGACGCCGTCCACAACCTGCTGCATTTAGTGCGCACCGTCTCGGAAGCGGCGCCCGCGGACAGCCCTCACGCGCAAACCCAGGCAGCGCTCCGGCAGATGCTGGACAGTGCCAAGATCAAACAGCACAAGGATCGCGCCATATTCACAGCTACCATCCCAAAAGTGCTGCTGCAGCAGTTGCTGAAAACTCCCGTTGCCATGCAAACCGGACCTGAGCCGCGGAAAGCCGCGCCAGAGCCCGACTCCTCGGGGCCCGCGCAAAAGCAGTTGCAGAAGAAATAGCTTTCTTGGTCCTCAGCTTCCAGCGGCCATCGAGTGAGTACCGATCACCGGGGGAGTATCGGCGACAGCAGGGTGGGTATTGCCTCCGGCTTCGGCAAACTGATTCATGGTTTCGCGGAGATACTTGTGCGGATTGACCGGCGTGTCGCGCACGCGAACTTCATAGTGGAGATGAGGCCCGGTGCTGCGACCGCTGCTGCCTACATATCCAATAATTTGTCCGCGCTGCACTCGCTCGCCCACCGTTACGGCAAAACCGGAGAGATGGCCATAGAGCGTCTCAATTCCATTCCCATGGTCAATAATGATTTCGCGGCCGTAACCGTTGCCGAGCGAAGCCTTCAGCACGACTCCAGCGGCCGGCGCGCGCACGTCCGCACCAAAACTGGTGGCGATGTCAATGCCGGAATGGAAGGAACCTTCTCCATTGAACGGGTCGAGACGTTCGCCAAAGGAGCTCGTAATGCGCCCCATCACCGGCCACAACGTGGGAGCATTCAGCAGCGCCCTCCAATTATGGTTCAGAACCGGGTTGATCCCCATTTCGAATGCCTGCGCCAACTGACCCGAAAGCGCCGTCGTACGAAGCGAGGAAAGCTGGTTGAAGGACCGGGCATAAGCCGTATCGTCGAAAGTGGAATCTAAATCATCCGTAATGGGGACGGCGCTCGCCACCGATTTGGACACTTTATTCTGTCGAAGTCCATAGAGCGCGCTCACTTCACTCGCCAGCGAACCCAGTGAGGCCACCTGGACCTCCTTCTGCTGGGCAACCGCCTGCAATTGCTTGTAATCCTTACGGAGGGCCTCATGCTGCGAGCGAATCTGGTTAAAGCTCGCCGTTTTCAGCAGCATTCGGCTGTAGGACCCCGCCATTCCCGCCAGCGTGAAAGCGCCGACCACCGCCGCGGCCACAAAGATATAGGCGTAATGCATCGGGACAGGAATTTTACGTAGGCGTCCGTCCTCTTCTCGCGCCACAAAAATGATGTAAAAACGTCTCCGCACGATTCGTTCACCTTACGTTCGGGAAGCCGCGCGCAGTCCCGCATGATTCAACACCATTCCACGAAAAACCGGCCCCTCAGCCGGAGTGTGGGGATATCTAACTTAGACGCTACCAGCCGCGTCGGGGTCGGTCAACCACTGATTTCAAGCATTTCAAATTGCAATCCCAAATCTTCATTTGAGAATCAGAAATAGTTCTCAGTATCGAGTAACCTGATTTGAAGATCAAAGAATTCGGGATATCCAAACAGTCGGTAAGCCGGACCTATTAAGTTTGAAAGTATCGGCCAATCAGCAGCTTACAGGCCCATGTGGCAGTTACTCCAGCACTGCGATTTTCGCCCGTTTTCCCACTCGCAGCGTCAGCCGTGCGGCAGAGTCAACCTTGATATTCGCCTGGCGGATAACTTCCCCATCAATCCGACACGCGCCTTCCTTGATTTTGCGATCAGCTTCTGAGGAGGAGGCGGCGAGTCCCGCTAGCGTAAGCAGCTTGGACAAGCGCACGCGGCCATCCGCATCGCGCCCCAGACCGGCAGCGCTCACGCGAACCTCTTCCAGTCCCTCCACGTCGTCGCTCTTCTGCTGGAACTGCCGAGCCCAGTTTTCATCAGCCGCGCGGGCGGCTTCTTCGGAGTGGAACCCCGCCACTATCGTCCGCGCCAGCCGCTTCTTCGCATCCATAGGGTGCAGCTTATCGTCGGCCACATCGGCCCGCATCTGGTCAATCTCGCTCTGGCGAAGATCGGTGAGCAACTCCCAGTAGCGCCACATCAGCTCATCGCTGATCGACATAAGCTTCCCGTACATCTCCTGCGGCGGCTCGTGGATGCCAATCGCGTTGTTCAGCGACTTGGACATCTTCTGCACGCCGTCCAAGCCCTCAATGATCGGCGTCATCAAGACAATTTGCGAGGGCTGCCCAAAGTCGCGCTGCAACTCGCGCCCAGCCAGCAGGTTGAACTTCTGATCCGTGCCTCCCAGTTCCACATCGGCCTTCAGCGCCACGGAGTCGTACCCCTGCGCCAACGGATAAAGCATTTCATGGAGCGAGATCGGCTGCTCATTCTGGAATCGCTTGTGAAAGTCGTCCCGCTCCAGCATCTGTGACACGGTGAACTTCGCCGCCAACCGAATGATGTCCTCAAACGTCAGCTTGCCCAGCCACTCGGAGTTGAAGCGCACCTCGGTCTTCTCGCGGTCGAGAATCCGAAATACCTGGTCCGTGTAGGTCTTGGCGTTCTGGTCAATTTGCTCGCGACTCAGCGGCTTGCGCGTAACGTTCCGCCCGGTCGGATCGCCGATGAGCGAGGTGTAGTCGCCAACCAGAAAAATCACCTGATGCCCCAGGTCCTGAAAGTGCTTGAGCTTGCGCATCAACACCGTGTGGCCCAGGTGCAGGTCGGGAGCTGTGGGGTCAAAGCCGGCCTTCACGCGCAGCGGCGTGCCGGTCTGCCGCGACTTTTCAAGCCGCTCGCGCAGGTCGGAGACGCGGATGATCTCCGCCGCGCCTTTCTGGAGCAAATCAAGCTGTTCATCAACTGGAAGAAAATTTGCCATGGAAATTTCAGTATAGAGTGGAGAGTCCTGTTCCCGGCCACTGGGAGGGTCACTTCTGCGTGTATCACGAAAGCGCCGGAGGCGCGATTGCCTGGGACCGCCAGTCCCCCGTATCATCAGCAAGAGCAAGATTTTATGTCTGAGAGCATCTCCGCACCTCATCTGCGCGACAAGGGTCGCATCCTGTCGGCCTCGGAAATTGAGCGAACACTCGTTCGTCTGGCCCATGAAATTATTGAGAAGAATGACGGGGCCAAAAATATCGGCCTCGTGGGAATCCGCCGCCGAGGCGTGCCTCTGGCTGAGCGCCTGGCCGCGATCATCTCCAAAATTGAAAAGCATCCGGTGGATACCGGCGTGCTCGATATCCGCTTCTACCGCGACGATCTTTCCACCGAAGGACCGCGCCCCACTGTCATCCCCGGATCGCTGGGCTTTGACATCGTAGGCCGCAACATCATTCTGGTCGACGACGTGCTCTACACTGGCCGCACCATTCGCGCCGCGCTCGATGCGCTTTTCGACTACGGACGTCCGCGCCGCGTCCAACTTCTGGCGTTCATCGATCGCGGACACCGCGAGCTCCCCATCGAAGCAAGTTTCGTTGGACGAACCATCCAGACCACGCAAAGTGAGATCGTGGAAGTGAAGCTCCATGAGATCGACAACGACGAGCAGGTTGTCCTGATGGAACGCGTTGACTGACGGCGCATTGTAAAGGTCGCGGAAGCGCGCTCCTGCTTCAACGTGCGAAGATAAGAGCAAGCTATGCCAGCCAGAAAAAAATCTCCGCCGACCGCGCGGAGTGCGAAGCCCGCAGCGCGCAAGAGCGCGACTGTGACGCGCCAAACAAAGCCCTCGCACAAAACCCAGATCGAGTCGCAACCATCAGTACATCCCGGCTCTCTCATTGCCGTCACCAGCCTTTCCGTCGATGAAGTTCAGCGAATTCTGCGGCTCGCCGATGAACTGGAAAGGGAAGCTCCGGCGCGGCGCGTGCAGCGGCTCTTCAAGCGGCGCGTGGCGCTGCTTTTTTATGAGTCGAGCACCCGCACCCGCACCTCGTTCGAACTCGCCGCCAAGGCGCTCGGCGCCGACACTACGTTGGTCAGTGACAAATCCTCAAGCATCGAAAAAGGCGAGTCACTCAAAGATACCGGCCTCACGCTCCGCGCTCTCGGAGCCGAGTGCATCATCCTGCGCAGCCCATATTCTGGCGCACCGTACCTGCTGGCGAAAGTGACCGGGCTGCCCGTGTTGAACGCTGGCGACGGCATGCACGCACATCCCTCCCAGGCCCTGCTCGACCTGCGAACCCTTCTCACCCGCCTCAACAAATCCGGCAGCGTCACTCCCAACACGCTGAAGGGCGTCACCATCACGATCTGCGGAGACATCTTGCACAGCCGCGTCGCGCGCTCCAATGCGTTGCTGCTGCCCAGGCTGGGAGCCCGGGTTATTCTCTGCGGCCCGCCGCCGCTGCTTCCCGAAGTCGCCGCCACCATCGGTCCCGGAATAGAAATAGAGCGCGACTTCAATCGCGCGCTTCAGCAATCGCAGGTCGTGATGATGCTGCGCATTCAAGCCGAGCGGCTCGCCGGCCTTTCACTCGATCTCGACGAATACAAGTCGCGCTACCAGGCCAACGCCGAGCGCATCGCCGCCCACGCTCCGAAGGTCGTCGTCATGCACCCTGGGCCGATCATTCGTGGCATGGAAATTACCAGCGAAGTCGCGGATGGTCCGCAATCCGTCATCGAAACGCAGGTGCACAACGGCGTCCCCGTCCGCATGGCGCTAATCGCACGCGCGCTCGGGGAGAAGAAATCACGATGAAAGCGATGCTCATCCGCAACGGACACCTGATTGACCCCGCCGCCGGTATTGACGCGCCGCGCGATCTATTGCTGGCTGAAGGCCGAGTGGCCGCGGTGGACGCGCCGGGAAAAATCAACAGCGACGGAGCCGAAACCCTGAACGCTAAGGGCCTCATCGTGGCACCCGGCCTCGTGGACATCCACGTCCACCTGCGCGAGCCCGGCCAGGGTTATAAGGAGACGATCGCGTCGGGTACGGCGGCCGCGGCGGTCGGCGGATTCACCTCAGTCTGCGCCATGCCCAACACCATTCCCGTGAACGACTCGCCGGAGACGACGCGCTGGATGCTTGCTCCGGAGCGTAACGCCGCAATTCGCGTGTTTCCCGTCGCCGCGGCAACCCGAGGTTCTATGGGCGAGGCGCTCACCGAATATGGCTCGCTGCGCGCCGCCGGAGCCGTTGCCGTGACCGACGACGGCAAGCCAATACTCGGCGACCGCATCATGCGCGAGTCGCTGCTGGCCGCCGCGCGCGCCGGCTTGCCGGTGATTCAGCACGCTGAAGACACGCGCCTCACCGGCGGCTGTTCCATGAACGCCGGCCCAGTAGCGTTTCGTCTCGGGCTGCGCGGCATGTCTGTCGAGGCCGAGTCCAGCCTGGTCGAACGCGACATCCGTCTGCTCGGCG
>JBOGMA010000182.1:0-3027 GCA_050746465.1 Acidobacteriaceae bacterium | reverse complement strand
GATACGAACGGAGGAGATGCACCGCATTGCCGAGGAAGGCATCGCGGCGCACTGGAAATACAAGGAGTCCGGCTCGCCCATCAGCGCGCGCGACGAGCAGCGGCTGGCGTGGATTCGCCAGCTTGTGGAGTGGCAGCGCGAGATGACGGACCCGAACGAGTTCCTCTCCACGCTGAAGATTGATTTGTATCCGGAAGAGGTCTACACGTTCACGCCGAAGGGCAAGGTGGTGGTGCTGCCGAAGGACGCGACGCCGCTGGACTTCGCGTATTCGATCCACACGGAGGTGGGCAATACCTGCGTGGGCGCGAAGGTGAACGGACGCATCGTTCCGCTGCGCTCGCGGCTGCGCAACGGGGACATTGTGGAGGTGGTCACGCAGAACGGCCACACGCCCAGCCGGGACTGGCTCACGTTTGTAAAAAGCTCGCGGGCGCGGAACAAGATCAAGCACTGGCTGAATGAGCACCAGAGGGAGCGGGCCATTGATGTTGGCCGCAAGCTGCTGGAGCGGGAAGCTCGGAAGTATAAAGTATCGCTGGCGAAGTTTGAGGAAACGGACTACGAGCGGGTGGCCGCCGACTATAGCGTGGCGACGCACAGTGATCTTATGGCGGCGATCGGGTTCGGCAAGTATTCGGCGCGGCAGGTGCTGAACCGGCTGAGTCCGGGAGCAAGTGGACAGCCGGCGGCGGAACCGGAGCAGCCGACGACGGAAGTTTCGCCCGCGGTGCAGCGGGTCTCGATGGCGAGCGGCGCAGACACGCTGCAGGTTGAGGGGCAGAACGATCTGCTGGTGTATCGGGCGCGGTGCTGCAATCCGATTCGGGGCGAAGAGATTATTGGCTACGTGACACGGGGCAAGGGTGTGGCCGTTCATGCGCGCAACTGCCCGAATGTGCAGAACCTTCTGTATGAGTCGGATCGACGTGTTTCAGTGGAGTGGGCGCAGCCGGCGGACGACGCGATTGCGCGGAAGCAGACGTATCCGGTGAGGCTGACGATCTACTGCGGCGACCGGACGGGCATGCTGAAGGAACTGACGGCGGTGATCAGCGACGAGAACGCCAATATTCGGACGGTGGATTCGCGCGCCGGGAACGACGAGGCGATTGTGGAGTTTGTGGTTGAGGCGGAAGACGTGCGGCACCTGAACCGTCTGGTGCAGGGGCTGCGGCGGGTTCCGGGGGTTCGGGATGTGCAGCGGTCTCCGAAGCTGTAGAGAGCAAGGGGTTTTTGGTAAAATCGAGGCATGAGTCCTGAAGTGGTTCAACTTGCTCACAAGCTGGCTGAAGGCGCCCGGGCCAAAGTTGATGCGGAAGAAAAGCGCATTGACGCCTTAATCGCTGGCCGGAAAGCCGCAGAAGCACAGCAGCAGTTCCATCCGGTCAAATAGCGTTGCCGACCTTTACGGTTGTTGCAGGGCCGAACGGATCGGGTAAGAGCTCTCTCACGGGCGGCAACGTTGATTTTTTTGCGGCATACCCTCTGCTTGATCCCGATGTTCTCGCCAGAACCATTCAGGCTGATGCCACCAACACCAGTCCTATTGCAGCTGGCCGCAAAGTTCTCAGCCAGGTTGAGAACTTCATCAATCTAAGCGAAAGCTTTGCGATAGAAACGACCCTGTCCGGTAAGAATTATCTTCAGACAATGCAGCGAGCAAAGGACCTCGGGTTCACGATCCGGCCGGTGTATGTCGGAACTTCAGACATCGAGATAAATCTGAAACGCATTGAGAGAAGGGTTATCGGCGGAGGCCATTCGGTACCGGAACATGATGTTCGCCGCCGCTATGCGCGTAGCCTGGAGAACCTGATTGTGGCGGTTCGAATTGCCAATTATGCGATCATTTTCGACAACTCGACACGAGATGGATATCGTGATGTCGCGATCTTTGATGAAGGTCGTCCGGAGTGGATTGAGCCAGTTCCGGATTGGTTGGGGCCGCTACGGAGGTCTTTTGGTGAGTAGCTTAGCTTCCGTTTGCGCGTTCGAGTTGGTACGGGAGAAAATCGGAAAATGAAGAGTGCGATTTCTACGAAGAATGCTCCGGCTGCGATTGGGCCCTATTCGCAGGCGGTTCGGGTGGGCGATTTTCTTTACACATCGGGGCAGGTGGCGCTTGATCCGGCGAGCGGGCAATTGGTTTCCGGCGACATTGCCGAGCAGACGGAGCGGGCTCTGGAAAATCTGAAGGCGGTGCTGGAGGCGGCGGGGTCGTCGCTGGATGCAGTGGTGAAGACGGTGGTGTTTCTGAAGGACATGAACGACTTTGCGGGTATGAACGCGGTTTATGGGCGGTATCTGGCGCCGGAGGGGGTGGTGGCTCCGGCGCGGTCGACCGTGGAGGTGGCGCGGCTGCCGAAGGATGCGCTGGTGGAGATTGAAGTGATCGCAAAATTGTGACCGCGCGGGCTGGCGACCATCTAATAGGTAGAGGATTGGCGATGGAGAAAATTGAGAAGACAGATGAGGAGTGGCGGGAGCAGCTTACTCCGGAGCAATACTACGTGATGCGTCAGAAGGGGACGGAGAGGCCGTTTTCAGGCGCTCTCTACCAGAACCACGACGACGGGAGCTACCATTGCGCGGGTTGTGGCGCGCTGCTGTTCACGTCGGATAAGAAATTTGATTCGAGTTGCGGGTGGCCGAGTTTCTGGCTGGCGGCGGATCCGGGGGCAATTGAAACCCATGAGGATACGAGCCATGGGATGCATCGGGTGGAAACGACCTGCACCCGGTGCGGAGCGCACCTGGGGCACGTGTTTCTGGATGGGCCGCGACCGACGGGGCTGCGCTACTGCATTAATTCAGCGTCGCTTACGTTTGAGAAACCGTAAGGGCGATGGACATGGAAAAAGCCCCGGAGCCTGGCTTCGGGGCTTTTTGATTTTTTAGGGCGCTATGCCTTGGTGACTTTGCCGCTCTTAATGCAGCTTGTGCAGACGCGGATTTTGCGGGCTGCGCCGCCGACTTTGGCCTTGACCGGGCGAAGGTTGACGCTCCAGCGGCGGCGGGTGACGT
>JBOGMA010000181.1:0-33540 GCA_050746465.1 Acidobacteriaceae bacterium | reverse complement strand
AGATTGAAAAAGGCGACACCCTCTACGTCACCGAAACGCCGGACGGAATCCAACTCACGCCCTACGACGAGAAGTTCCTTCGGGTAATGGACGCCGCTCATCAGATCATGCGCGAAAACCGGGATGTGCTTCGAAAGCTGGCTCAGTAGATGAGGGAACTCATTTGGATTGACAAGCACGAGACACTTACCGTTCACACTGAACAGATTGCCGAACATGGAGGGAGCGAGGGCGTCCGAGACGAGGGTCTGCTTGAATCGGCTCTCGCGCGGTCACAAAACCTGCTCGCGTACTCGGAAGACGATCCGTCGCTCTGCTGCCTCGCAGCCGCTTACGGTTTTGGAATCGCCCGCAATCATCCTGTCGTAGACGGAAACAAGCGCACCGCCTTGGTCGTTACGCTTACGTTCCTGCTAATCAACGGATTGGCTCTTACGGCTCCCCGAGAGGATCGCTATTTTATTTTCAACGACCTCGCCGCCGGCAAGCTCTCCGAGGAAGAACTCGCCCGCTGGCTCGAAGCAAACACGGAACCCGTATCGAAGTAGGCACGCCATCCGCGCGCCGCTCGCTTTACACTGTCTGAAAAGGATCACGAAGCACAGGCATTATGGATAAATTCGTCATTCGCGGCGGAAACCCGCTGCTCGGAACCATTCGCGTCAGCGGAGCCAAAAACTCCGCCCTCCCCTGCATGGCCGCCGCCATCCTCACTGAAGACGAAGTCGTTCTCGAGAACATTCCGCAGGTGCGCGACATCGAAACCGAGCGCAAGCTGCTGGTTTCCATGGGCGCGGAAGTCGAACTCGGCTACGGACGCGCGCAGCACCGCACCACCATCAATTGCCGCGTGCTGTCCGACCCTGTTGCCAAGTACGAAATCGTCAAGACCATGCGCGCCTCCTCGCTCGTGCTCGGCCCACTCATCGCGCGCGCCGGAATTGCACGCGTCGCCATGCCCGGCGGGTGCGCCATTGGAGGCCGCCCCATCGACCTCCACATCAAGGGCCTGGAAACGATGGGCGCCACCATCGCCTACGAGCACGGATATATCGAAGCCCGCGCCGACCGCCTCAAAGGTGCTCACATCAACTTCGACAAGATCACGGTGACCGGCACTGAAGACCTGCTCATGGCTGCCGTTCTCGCCGAAGGCGAAACCCTGATGGAAAACTGCGCGCGCGAACCGGAAGTGACCGACCTCGCCGCCCTGCTCACCGCCATGGGCGCAAACATCGAAGGAGCCGGAACCAGAACCATCCGCGTACAGGGCGTCGACAAACTCCACGGCGCGCGCCACCGCATCAATCCTGATCGGATTGAAGCTGGAACCTTCCTCGTCGCCGGAGCAATCACCGGCGGCGACCTCTGCGTCTCCAACTGCAACCCCGCGCATTTGAGTGCGATCGTCAGCAAGCTTGAAGAGTGTGGCGCGCGTGTTGACCCTGTAGGCAAAGATGCTTTGCGCGTTCGAAGCGAAGGCAGCTTGAAATCCGCCGACATCTCAACGGAAGAATATCCCGGCTTCCCCACCGACATGCAGGCGCAGTACATGGCGCTCGCCACGCAGGCCGAAGGAACGTCCGTCGTCACAGAAAACATCTTCGAAAACCGCTTCATGCACGTTCAGGAACTCATCCGCATGGGCGCGAACATCAAGCTCGATGGGCGATCCGCAACCGTTCGCGGCAAGTCTCCGCTTTCTGCCGCGGCGGTTATGTGCTCCGACCTGCGCGCCTCAGCCTCGCTGGTTCTGGCCGCGCTCGTCGCGGACGGCGAATCCATCCTCGACCGCGTCTATCACATGGATCGCGGCTACGAGCACATCGAAGAAAAACTGCGCGGCGTCGGCGCGCAAATTCGTCGCATGGGCAACGTGTTCAGTGACAAGCGCGAAACGGTCGAGGTCTAGGTTCGTCTTGGTTGGCTTGGCGCATCTCACAAACAAAGAAAAAAGGAGGCGCCATGCCGACCGATGATGCCCTGTTGCGCGAGCAGCTCGTTGAGTCGCTCAAGAAAGGCAACGCCCACGTTGACCTGTTTAGCGCTCTCAAAGATTTTCCGGAAGAACTCGCCGGCAAGAAGCCAAACGGAGCGTCTCACTCCGCGTGGCAATTGCTTGAGCATATCCGCATCGCGCTGAATGATCTGCTGACATTCTCAACCGATCCGAATTACGTCGCGCCGGCGTGGCCCGACAGCTACTGGCCGCAAGAAGAGTCGCCTGCCGATGCGGGCGCTTGGCGGGCTTCCGTAAAGGCGCTGCGGGCCGACCTCAACGCTTTCGCGCAATTAATCCGCAACCCCGCGTCGAACCTCTACGCACCGATTCCCTGGGGCAGCGGGCAGACACTTCTTCGCGAAGCGCTGGTGGCCATTGACCATGCCAGCTATCACGTAGGACAACTGGTAATGTTGCGCAAGCAACTCGGAGCACGGCAATAGCAAGGTCCGCGACTCAGCCGTGCTGGTTGTAGTGGCGTGCCGCGGCTGCCGCAAATACCACCGCCGGCTTCACCTCGCGGCCACGCACCTCCGCGCCACGACGGTTCTCAGTCTGACCTGAGACAGCCGAGGGCAAAGCGCTGTTCGCCAGTTGCATAAGGCGCATGGTCGCTGTCGGGCACAAGTTCCCTAGGCGCGCCGCTAGAATCGCCTGCGGCGTAATGCCAATCTCTCTCTTGCCTGCGATGGTGGCGCGAACGATCTTGCGAGCCGCGCAGCGAGCGGAGGCGGAGACTCCGGGCAATCCCGCCGACAGGCTGAACCAGCGATACTCACGCTCAGCATCGCCTGTAAACAAGGCGTTCAAGTGAGAGCCGGTCCGCATCAGCCCCGGGCAAACGGTCGTCACGCGAATCCCTCTGGACCGCAGCTCCGCGTTCAAACCTTCGGAGAGCCCAACCGCCGCGAACTTACTGGCCGAGTAGGGAAGCAGGTGCGGCACGGCGACCTTCCCTCCAATCGAGGTGATGTTCACAATGCTGCCCCGTCCGCGCCCCAGCATCTGCGGCAGAACCGCAAGCGTGCAATGGACCCCGGAGAAGAAGTTCGAGTCCATCACGTCGTGAAAATCCTCTGCGGTCTGGTTCTCCACCGGACCGACCGTAATCACTCCGGCGTTGTTCACCAGCACGTCGATCGCGCCGAACTTCGACGTCGCCTGCTCGATTATTCGTTCGGCTGTCTTCTGCTCACGCAGGTCCCCGGCAATTACCATCACATCGTCGGGTGAAACGACAGCCCGCCTGCGCAGCAGCAGCCAGCGGGCCCGCTCCAGTTCCTCCTCGTCTCGGGCGACCAGGACCAGCCTCGCACCGGCTCTCCCGAACTCTTCGGCCAGGGCAAGCCCAAGCCCGCGCGAGCCGCCGGTAATCAGCACCGTCTTTCCATCGAGTGCCGTTGACCTTCTACGGCTTCTTTGGACGGCATACATAGCGACCGCGCCGGTGCAGGCAATACCAGTGCCGGCAATAGCCAAACCAGCTAGGGCAGCAGTCTTTTGCAATTTGCGAAGCTCCATCTCCGGGCTCCTTTTGGAAGGCGATCCGCGTCATTGACTGCCGGCACCACAACCCGGCACAGAACAGCAGACGTATCTCCATTGGAGCACAGAACACTTGGGGAGTTTGCCCGCCCTCCCATTTTGCGGTCAGGACCTCTCTTGCCACACCCCCGAAGCGGCTGGAATGCAACTCCGCGACCTTGCCGGTGCGTCTATTATCGGTAGTTCGCTCCGAGGCTCTCCCATGCGTGTAGCACTCATTGCTGCTCCGTTCATTCCTGTGCCCCCAAAGCAGTATGGCGGCACGGAATTGTTTATAGCCCATCTAGCTGAGGGTTTGGTCCGCCGCGGCATTGACACCGTCGTCTATTCCAACGGCGAATCCAAAGTGAAAGTGGAAAACCGCTATCTATACCGTGCTATGGAATGGCCAGTCCACACGGATGTCCAGGCACAATTCAAGGACAGCAATCACACGGCCTGGGCCGTTCAGGATGCTTCCCAAAGCTGCGACGTCATCCACCTCAACAATGCGACCGGCCTCACATTCTCCCGCTTCGTAGATTCCGCATTCGTCTATACGGTGCATCATCCCAGAGTCGACGCCCTCAGCGAGTTCTATCGCTTTTACCCTGACGTATCGTACGTAATGATCAGCGACGCTCAGCGCCGCCTGGAAGCCATGCCGCGGATGCAAACCATCCATCACGGAGTTCCGATGGAGATCTATCATCCGGTCGAAGAAAAGCGCCACTACCTGGCTTTCATCGGAAGAATCGCGCCAATCAAAGGCACGCACCTCGCCATCGAAGTTGCTAAAAAGGCTGGCATTCCTCTCAAAATAGCCGGCGAAGTTCAACCCATATTTCAGGACTATTTCGATACTCAAATTCGGCCGCACGTCGACGGCAAGTTCATCGAATACGTCGGACCGGCGGATATCGCCGCAAAGAATGAGCTCCTTGGAAACGCCATGGCAATGCTCTTTCCCATTCAGTGGAACGAGCCCTTCGGGTTGGTGATGATTGAATCGATGGCTTGCGGAACTCCAGTCATTGCCCTGGAAGGCGGTTCGGTTCGCGAAGTGGTAAGAAATGGAATCTCAGGCTGGGTATGTGGCTGTCTCGACGAAATGGTCGAAGCTGTGCAAACTCTGAATATTGAGCCCCGCATGGTGCGCGAATACGCGAAGGCCAATTTCTCTGTCGACGCGATGGTCGACCAATATATAGCCTTGTACGATTCCCTGCTCCGTCCTACGCTGCCGATTGTGACCCAAGGGTTCGATACAGAAGTCCCGGCGGCGGCATGAAGGCCCCTCCCCCGAAAAACCAGGACCTTCAAGAAGATACCGGCTATTTCTACGAGGGCATTCGACTGGAACCCACAGACTGTCCGCCCGAGCCCAAGATTGCATACCGGACGCAGGTCCCGCACAAGACCGATGATCTCACCCTGATTGACGGCAGGACTTTTCTCGCCAGCACGGTCGACGGCAACATAATGCCCCCCGGCGCGCCGGACGTAGGTTTTTTCAGTTGCGACACCCGTTTCCTTAGCCAGCTTGAGCTTAAGGTAGGCGGCCAGGCGACAATCCTCCTGTCGTCATCGACCGAACGAACCTACGCTTCTCAGATCGAAATGACGATGAAGACCCTTTCCGAAGAAAGCACCATGGACATCCCCGAAAACACCATTCACATGCGTCGGGAGCAGGTGTTGGCGGACGATACTTTCTTCGATTCTCTGCAGTTCGAGAACTTTACCGATCGTGAACAGCAATTGAAGATCGAAATGACCTTCGACGCCGATTTCATGGACATCTTCCAGGTGCGTGGAATGGTGCGCGGCCGCTGCGGCCACTATTTCAAGCCGGTGATCGCACCCGATTCGATGACGTTCGTCTATTTGGGTCTCGATCGGGTCGAGCGCACAACAGCAATCCACTTCGCGCCGGAACCCGTCCATATCACCGACCGCACGGCGCAATGGAATGTCCGTCTTCCTCCGCTCACGCGCAGCGAGTTGCTGGTTCGCATCATTCCGCACTCCCGTCGCGCTGAACCGGAGAATCACTCACCGAACCATCAGGCGAAAGAATCAACCATTCGGGGGGACGTTCGGCACCCAAAGCTGGCTCATAGCGGCTATACTCACCTGCTTCAGCAGCGACGCGACGCCTTCGCCGTCTGGCAAAAGGAGTCCACTTCCTTTCGAAGCAGCAACGAGGTATTTGATCGTCTGCTGGTAAACAATTTAGGGGATATCCACGCTCTGCAGGTTCCGTCAGGCGATCACCACATCATCGCCGCCGGTATTCCATGGTTTGACACGATATTCGGCAGGGACTCGTTGATCGCGGCCTTTCAGACACTGATACTCAATCCCCAACTTGCCGCGGACACGCTTCGCGTCCTTGCGCAATATCAGGGCACAGCGGTTGACGACTTGCGTGACGAAGAACCCGGAAAAATCCTGCATGAACATCGATCCGGCGAAATGTCACACGAAAACGAAGTTCCCTTTGGCCACTACTACGGATCAGTCGACTCGACCCCGCTGTATCTGCTGCTTTTCACCTCAATGCTCGACTGGCTCGGGGATCCCAGGCTTTATATAGAGCTTCTGCCCGCCGCCCAGGCTGCTTTGGACTGGATCGACAATTATGGAGATCTGGATGGCGACGGGTTGATTGAATTCAAACGCCGCTCGCCAATCGGGCTATTGAACCAGGGCTGGAAGGATTCCGGCGACGCCAATGCCTTTCCAGACGGCTCGTTGGCTGAAGCGCCGATAGCGCTGATCGAGGTGCAGGGCTACGTCTACGCCGCTAAGCGGCGGATGGCCGCCTTGATGGAGCGGCTTGGCGATTTTGAGCACGCCGGCAAGCTGAAGAAGCAAGCCGGCGAATTGCGCGCGCGGATTGAAAAGGCATTCTGGATGCCGGACCAGCATTATTACGCCATGGCACTGGATAAGAACAAGCGGCAGGTTAATGTAATCGCATCCAATCCGGGCCATCTTCTCTTCACCGGGGCAATCTCCCACGAGCGCGCCGAAAGCGTCGCACAGACCTGCCTGCGTGATGGACTCAATAGCGGTTGGGGCATACGAACTCTTTCCCAACAGGAAAGGACCTTCAATCCCATGAGCTATCATCGCGGATCCGTATGGCCGCACGATAACTCGATCATCGTGCACGGGCTGGCCTATTCCGGATTCAAAAAGCGAGCCGGACAGATTTGCGGCAACCTCTACGAAGCCGCGCTGAATTTTCGCGATTACCGACTGCCTGAATTGTTCTGTGGAATTCAGCGCCGGCCCTACGAGGTCCCGGTTGAATATCCTGTTTCGTGTTCGCCGCAGGCATGGGCATCGGGCAGCATGTTTTTGATGCTCTCTTCCCTGCTCGGACTGCATCCCTCAGCGCATTCCCGCGAACTACAGGTTACAGACCCATATCTCCCGCCGTTCCTCGATTGGCTGCATATTCGCAATCTTCGGGTGGGCGACAGCCGTGTGAGCCTCGACTTTTCCCGTCATCAGGGCCGCACATTTTGTAACGTCGTTGACGTCGACGGCGACCCGCTGCGTGTGTCAATCACATTTGACTCCAAGGCAAATCCGGTACATCCCACCTAAGTGCTTCCGAACCGGCTATAACTGCTTAAACAGCGTGCCCTGCTGGTCGACTGCGGCGATCACCTGAATCAGCGCCGACTGCTGTGTCTCGGCAGAGCTGAGCTGGCTTGCCACCTGAGCCGTATCCGTCTGAAGAAGCGAGTTCTGCGCCGAGCGCAACTGAATGGACTCAGTGGAACTATAGTTCCCGGCGGCCGTGAGGCGGTTAATGGAGTCATCAAGGATGACACGCTGCTGGCCGACATAATTAAGAGCGCTGTTCAAATTCGAGAGATCCGCGACTGAAGTTGCCGACGGAACCCCGCTGGAGAAGTCCGCAATCAGGCTGTTCAGAGTTCCCAGCACGTTGGGCCCTCCCGTGAATATTTGGTCCCCTGGCACATTAGTTTGGATATTCTGCCCCGTCGGGGTCTGGACATAGCTTATGTTGCTGTCTCCGCTATACGAGACGCTAGCGGGCGAGGTCGTGGTGTCAATGCTGAAAGGTGCTGATCCACCCTGGCTCCCGGCAAAAATAAATTGCCCCAGATATGAAGAGTTGGCTAACGAAAGCACCTCATCGCGAATGCCCGTAAGCTGAATTGCAATAGCCTGTTCATTGCTCGCATTCAGTGTTCCGTTGTTTGCCTGGGTAGCCAGCGAAATCGCGGTCGTAAGCTGACTGACCACGTTGCCAAGCGCAGAGTCGCCCACCTGAAGCCGGCTCTCGACAGAACTGGCAGTTTGGGAAAATGTGTCGTTGGCATTCAGCTGCATGGCGAGCCTGACATTCTGCCCTGCCGCCGCTGGATTATCGCTCAGCGAGTTGACCGTGACGCCCGTGGAAAGCTCTTGCGTAAGTTTCTGCTGATTCGCCGCCACCTGGTTCAGTGAATCGACAAGACCGCTGACGTAATTAGGGTTGACGCGCATGATTTCCTTCCTGTTTACCCTTGTAAACCGCTAACCGGCGTAGGCCGTTTCCACACCCAGGTTGAGCGCGGCCGCCATTACGTGATCGAGAATGGTGAAGAGTTTGGATGCCGACTGGTACGCCTGCTCGAATGTCTCAAGCGATGCCGCCTCTTCATTCAGGTTGACCGAGGAAAGTGATCCAATCTGGTTCTGCAGTTGCGAAACCGCAGCCCGCTGCGCCGCATTTTGACTGGATACTCCGGAAACCAGGCTTCCGACGGTAGTTACGAAGTCTGAATAATAGCTGGACGGCGTCTCCCCACCGACAATCGCCTGACTTTGAAGTCCGGCCATCGCCAGGAGATTCGTATCATCAGAAGATCCAGCTCCGACGGCTGCCGCCGCAATTTGCGAGGGATCCGTAATTGCAACAGAAATTGTCGCTGCCGCTCCGGCTGCGCTTCCAGGCAGGTTAAAAACAGCCGCGCCGGGATTGCCGTTGATATCAGAGCCAGCTTCGTTCTGGCCGTTTACCGCGGTGGCGAAGTTGTAAGCCAGAGTATCGAGAGCAGTCTGCATCTGAGGAATATCCTGATCACGAACCGTAAGCAGTCCGCCCATCTGTCCGCCTCCGGAACTGAGGCTGGACGTGATGTCATTCCCTTCCGAATCAAAGATGTGAAGCGACCCGCTCACCGGCGCGCTTGAGATAGAAAACGACTGATTCCCGGCTACCAGCAGGGCTCCACTCGATGTTGTGATTTCAAGTCCGTTGTTGTCGGCTCTGATTTGGTGGATGCCGATCAACTGCGACAATTGCTCAATATCCTGCTGGCGCTGGTCCTCCAGCGTTCCCGCGTCAGAATTCGGACTGGCCGATTGAATCTGCTGATTGAGTTTCGCCAGCGATTCCGTAAGCGCATTAACCTGAGTGATGAGGCTGCCGGTCTGCTGGTCGAGCGAACTCTGCTGCGCCGAAAGCTGCGAAGATACTGCCCGAAAGTCGCTGGTGAGGCTGGTAGCGCTGCTCAGAACCTGCTGCCTCAGCGCCGTGTCCGCAGGACTCGATTCCAGCGAGGAGAGCGAATCAAAAAAACTCGACAGGTCCTGTCCAATACCGTTATCAGCGGCGTTCGAACTGCCCGAGGCCGCAGTCGCCATCTGGCTGAAAATGTCTTCCACCTGCTGCAGCGCACCCAATCTCGCGCCGGACGCGCTGGCCACCTGCCCTTGCTGCTGAAGCGCCTGCTCAAGTACCAGGCTGCGCTGCGAGACACCTCCCGTCATCGTTGCGCCCATGCCGTAGCTCTGGCCCCCTATGGTTACGGGATCATTCTCGTTAAAATTGGCGACTTGGCGCGTATAGCCCGGAGTGTTGGCATTGGCGACATTATTTGAAACCACATTGAGCGCCGCCTGGTCGGCGTCGAGCGCTCCGGTCGCGATATGGAAAGCTGTGTTGAGAGTTGCCATGGGCTGATCCTTTTCAGTTCTTCAGCTTCGGTTCTTCAGCAAAGATTCGGCGTGTATGCGCCGCCCAATTGCTGCTCGGTAGCGCGGCGCAACAGGCGCAGATTGCGTCCGGTTGCGTCCAGCAGGGCGACGAATACATCGCGATTCTGCCTATAGCCGTTTTGACTGATCGGCATTGCCGCATTGGATACTGAATCCGCAAGTCGGCTGAGCGCCGCGGCATCCACAGTCACGAGTGCAGTAATGGCCTCTTCCAGAAGTTGGTCCGCTGGTATTTGTGTCTTTCTATCCATGGCTTTCTCTGACCGGGTTCTAATGCGTGGATGAAACGTGCTATCCCTTGTTACCGAGCATGTGATCCATGAGCGAGTGCGCGACTTTCGCCGAGCTGACGCCATAGCTGCCTTTGTCAATCGCTACTTGGATTGCCTGCACCTTTTCCGTCCGCACGTCCGATAAGGACGCCGTCTGGAAAGCGAGCGAGGCCGCACTGCTTAGGTGGGCCTGATCGCCCCCAGCCGGCAGCGGCGATTCGCTGGAATTATTTGCCCGCTTTGTCGTTTGTGAAACCTGGATGTCTCGATCAAGAGGCTGGACCGGTTGAATATCATTGCGAACGTTCATGCGTTACCGTCTCCTCACTTGAATCCATCGGCAGAATAGTTAAACACTTTAGTTTCTGCATCGATGCGAAACTTAGAGAATTTTCATATATTACTGCCGTTTACGGTCGGGGTCGACTTCTGCGTTGCCCTAAAATGATCCAGTATTTTCGTGGCGATTCCAAATCCGCCGTGTTCTGAGATTGCTTTTGCCATCGCTTCCGATCCGAAGCTCATAAGAGCTCCAGAGCTACCCTGGTCCTCGTTATCGCCGCCCAAGTCATCGCCATTGGCGGACGCAAAAAGCGGGTCTTCCTGAAGAGGCTTCAGTAATTCCTGCATCAGGCTCGCTTCGAATTCATGGGCCGCCGATTTCAGCTTTGGGTTGTCGGCGGACATTGCTGCATCTCCTGTGAGCGTACTTTGCAGACTGTGAATATTCATTGGCACTCCTCCTGAACGCCTGTTGCTCTGTTTCGCCGAGACTGTATTACATGACTTCCAGATCTGCTTCAAGCGCTCCGGCCTCTTTCATGGCCTGAAGAATCGAGATAATGTCCCGCGCCGTAGCCCCGATCTGCTGCAGGCTCTGCACCAGATCATCCACCGTAGCTCCCTCGCGCAATTCGATCCGGTTGGCCGGCTTGTCCTGCGCCTGAATCGTAGTCTGCCGCACTACCTGGGTGGTTCCCGTGGAAAAGGCGCCGGGCTGCGAAACCTCGGTGCGGCTGGTCACATTCACAACCAGGCCTCCATGAAGAATCGAAACCGGCTGCAGCCGAACTTCGCCGCCGATAACGATCGTTCCCGTGCGCTCGTTTACCACTACCCTGGCGCGCGGATACACCTGAACTTCGATGGATTCGACCCGTGCCAGGAGATCGGGAATATCGTCACTCGGCAGCGCGCTGATTTCGATGCGGCGACTGTCGACGGCATGCGCCGCGTCGCGCCCCAGAGTTTTGTTGATTGAAGATGCCACCACTTCGGCGGTCCGGAAATCAGGGTCGTTGAGCAGGATCGACAGCTTGCGCATGTGATCGAGGTCAAGCGGAACGGAACGTTCAACGATGCCGCCTGAAGGAACGCGTCCTGTTGTGGGGTGATTGACTGACTTACTGCTGCCGTTGGCCTGGACCGAATAGCCGCCAAGCACGAGTGGACCCTGTGCCTGCGCGTATATCTGTCCGTCGGGGCCATAGAGCGGCGTCATCAGTAAGAGCCCGCCTTCCAGGCTGCGAGCATCGCCCGCGGACGAGACGATGACGTCAATCTTGTTCCCTGGCTGGGCAAAAGGAGGCAATGTCGCGGCAATGAACACGGCGGCCATATTCCGCACCTGAAGCGAAGAGGTAGCCTGGCCCTTGGGCAGGTCCACTCCCATGCGCTCCAGCGTTGAAACCAGTGTCTGATACGGAAATATTGTCTGCTGGCTATCTCCCGTACCATGCAGGCCGACGACAATGCCATATCCAACAAGCTGGTTGTCCCGGATCCCTTCCACCGTCGCCACATCCTTGATGCGGGCAAGCTGTGAGGGTGGCGTAACATCGGCCCACAATGGGAGCGCAACGGAGAGAGCTGCGAAACAGGCGAAACTGGAAAGCGATCGAAGCACGGCAATTCCTTTAAAAAATCAGTATCTTTTCGAGGAAGCGAACCACCGCGTTTTGGCGATAGGTGTAATCGTTGATGATGCCTTTACCAACAACCTCCAGTTCGAGATTGGCGATATTGGTTGAAAGCACCTGGTTTTGCGCATTAACGTCTGCGGGGCGGACCAGACCACGGAGGCGGATCAATTCCGTCTGCTGATTGAACGAAACCTGACGCACTGCTTGAATCACCAGCATGCCGTTGGGCAGCACGTCCTCGACCTCGCCGCCCAGCGTGGTAGTCAGGCTTGAATCGGTCACGCTTTGCCCTTGAGCGTTCAGCCCGGAACTGGAAGCCTGGTTAAGCAGGCTATTAAGAGCGTTGCTGGCGCTTATTTTTCCCGCAAGCGCCGAAACCTGAGAACTGGCATTCGAACTGCGCGAGTTTTTCACCGTACCGTCGGTTGAAGCGGAAAGGGCCTCAACCACAACCACGGAAATTGGATCATGTACGTGCGTTGCCTTTACATCCGTGCTCAGGCGCGTGAGCAGGCCATCATCAATCCAGATTGAGCCCGGCGTCCGTACCTCCGCCGCATTTTCCGCGCGCACTCGCGCGATGTATGCCTTCAGGGCCGCATCGGGAGGACTGGTGGCTTCGTGGCTGGAGCGCTTTTTTGCCATGGCTGGAATCACAGCAAACAGGCCGATCAGCGAACAGACGAGCAGTTTTGAGGCAATTTTCACGGCTTTCTCCACCCGGGCATCGCAGCCGCGGCAAGCTGCACTGAGTGCGACCCACGGACGATGCCATATACAAAATGTCCGCCGACGCTCAGGCGAATGCGTATTCTCTGGCCAAAAAACGCCGTCTGCATTGCAACTCCACGCATGGAAATGCTGGTGAGGGAGTTCGCGGCGCTCGCCACTTCGACCACCTCTCCAGCTTTGATGGAAACCTGAGATGAACGGCCGGCATTCATGTCTTGGGAAGTTAACCCGTGGGTCACGCCGGACGATTGCTCAGGGTCGGTTTGTTTCCTGAAAGGAACAAGTTCCATGCGGGCGGGAGCGTCGGGATGCTCACAATCAACCAGCACTTCCCAGTCGCGATGCAGCGATGCATCGTAGATGTAGTGATCGACTTTCCATCGCGCCTGCGACGTATTTGGCCCGCCGGAAGCTGCGCACGTTGAGGCGCCTGCGGCGAAACCGGGGAGGACGGCGATCACGATCAGTAGGACGAGTGTGCGCACGCTATTTCACCATGTTGTTAACTTCGCTGTACATTTCATTGGCTGCGGTAATGACCTTGGAGTTGCTCTCATAAGCTCGCTGCGCAAGCACCATCTGTACAAACGCGCCGACCACATCCACATTCGAATTTTCAAGGTAGCCTTGCTGCAGAGTGCCCAGGCCTTCAGGTCCCCCAGGGTTGCCCAGGACGGCGTCTCCGGACGAAAGTGTCGCGCTGTAAAGATTTGAGCCCATGCTGTTGAGACCGCCGGGATTGGCAAAAGTAGCCAGCTGAATTTGACCAAGCTGCTGCGGGTTTTGCTGGCCGGGCAACGTGGCATTCACCACGCCATACTGTGTGATCGTCACGTCCGTCGCATTCGGCGGTATGGTAATAGCAGGGATCAATTGATCCCCCTGCGTATCTACCAGCGTTCCCTCATTGTTGCGATAGAAATTTCCAGCTCGCGTATATGCGACGGTTCCATCCGGCCGCTGCACCTGAAAAAGTCCATCGCCCTGAATCGCGATGTCGGTCGGGTTCTTGGTTTGATTCAGGTCGCCTTGCGTCATAATGATTTCGCTGGCGGCAGACTTGGTGCCGAGGCCAATCTGCAGTCCGGCCGAGACGGTCTGGTTGCTTTCCGCCGCGCCCGGAGTGACCAGATTTTGATAGATCATGTCCTGAAACTGCAACACGCGCTGACGAAAACCAACGGTTGAAGAGTTGGCAAGATTGTTTGCTATCGTGTCGAGGTTGGCCTGCTGGGCGCTCATGCCGCTGGCTGCCGTGTAGAGAGCTCGGATCATCGGTGTTTTCTCCTGAAAATTTATCTAGACCTTGGGCAATTGCTCGCAGGCCGTCTTATCAAGATCGTTATCAAACAGAACCAGGGCTCTCTGCATCATCTCCGCCTGTCGCTGTGCAAGGATCAGGTCCATCGAGCCCTGAATAACATCCTGATTCGAGCCTTCGAGCGCTCCTTGGTGCAAGGAAGCGCTCGTTGAAATCTGCGCCTTCACCCCTTGGGCCGGTGCAAAGCGATTCGCGCCCTCGGGGACGATGGAGTTCGCCGAGGGAAACGTGAAGACGCTAATGCTGCCGGCAACCGCGCCGCCGGCCGAAATGACGCCGTCAGAACCTATGGAGATGTTCCCCGAAGGAATGTGAATGGGCTTGTTCTTTGCATCCAGGACGGGTTCGCCTTGAGCAGTAATGAGCCTTCCATCACGACTGCGCTGGAAACTTCCGTCGCGGGTGTACCGGATGCCATTCTTCGCCTGGACGGCGAAAAAGCCCTGGCCTTCAATCGCAACGTCAAGAGGATTCCCAGTCGTCGTAAGAGGCCCCTGGCCAAGATCAATCTGATTGCCGCCCAGTACTCCGAAATTATTGACCGTGCTGTCGAGCTGATCGCCAAGCACACCCGGGCCCATAAGGGCCGATCTAAAATATTCACGTTCGGCGCGAAAGCCCTGCGTCCCCGCATTGGCCAGATTGCTTGCCGCCGAGTCTAGTGACTCAGAGCGCGCCAGCCAGCCGGAAAATGCCGCGTAGAATCCGCTACTCACTTGTTTCCGCCTCCATCTGGCGATTGAAGGAGCAAGAGACTGTCCAAAGATGAAACTGGAAGATTAGCAGAAGCTAATAAGCCGGATGCATTCCGAAATCGAGGCTGCCGCATGGATCCGCACTCCCCAGGGTTAAAGAGAAGCAGCACGATGCGAAGCGGTAGTCACCCCGCGCTCAATAACCTCGCGCATCACCGAGCCGCCGTCGGGAATCAGAACGACAACTAGTATCCAGCTTCAGATTCTTCCTCGCCTCATCCTTGCCGGCTCGCGACAAAGTAGGCTTCGAAAGGGGTTTGGCGGGCCGCATTAGCCCCGCACTCTGGCTCCAATCCGCATTCGTTTCTGTGTCATCCCTCTTCGCTAAAACGGACTACAGAGCCAACTACGTCTTCCACTTCGTCAAGTTGCGACCAAGCTCGACTTTCCGTGCGGGTCCACATCCTCAACCAAAAGAGGTCGCGGATCCGAACCAGCCTTGACTGGACCGGTTTGCATCCCTCGATATGCTTCGCAAACGCATCCGCGAGCAGATCATGGTTCCCTGCCTCGATCAATCGCGTGCGTGGAAAATGGGCTTGCAGAACGCGCTCCCGCGCTTGAAGAAAATCGGTTTCACTCAGCAATCCGCTCTCGACCCGAAGTTTGGTGATACGTTCGATCGCCAGTACGACGCTATGATCGATGCGATCTTCAAAGGCCAGGTACAAAATACCGGAACGAGTGAGGCGTAGTGGGACGAAGCCGAAGGTCTCTGACAAAAGGCGCGGGACGGCCATAGCCGCGAGATCATCCACGCGGCTATCGAACCGAAATACCGGACAGTTCCATTGAATTCCCAGCGCCTGCGTCAGGCGCATTTCATCGAGCCCCTGATGGGTGACCAGCCACTTGCCTAATCGCAAATCGCTGCCCTCTTGTTGGGCCTTTAGCGCCTGCCTGAGCTGCTCGTGCGTAATCCAGCCCTGCGTCAAGAGCACCAATCCAATGGGGATGCGGTGCCGGTGCGGGATTGCCGGGGCCGCCTCAGCAAGTTCGCGACGGAGCAACTCTCCGACGCGGGCGCGGGTGCAAGCGGGGGTGCAGAGCCAGCCACCCTCGACGATCGGGGCCCCTCGTTTGCGCCACAAGTGAAACCGGCCGCCTTTGCAATGATGATTGGCGCACGTGGGAAATGCCTTAACTTGATATTCCCCTGGATTTTTGGCCGGTAACGGCGTTTGCGGTTCTAGAACAGGCATCGGATGCTCTCCAGACATTTTTTCGGTTCGGCTACCTCCAGGACACGAAGCCCGAAACTGCCGTTGATCAAAACGACCTCTCCCCGGGCGACGATCTTGTCCCCCACCAGCAGATCAACCGGGTCGGATACATGGCGGTCCAGCTCGATAACATCCCCCGCTCCGAGATCGAGCACCTCGTTCAGCGGCATTTCCCGCGAGCCGAATCGAAGTGATGCCTCCAGTTCAATATCCAGTAATAGATCAATACCCTCCTGCGCGATCTTTGCCGAATCCGCGGATGGAGGTGCGACATTTGGCTTTGCGGTATGCGCGACAATATCCGCCGCCTCAAATTCATCGATTAGCGCCAGCGGCACAACAATTTCGCCACAGCGCAACTCATATGCAACAGAAGCCTTTCCGGGTGTCCAGGCGGCAGGTTCGATCAAGGCTTCCGTCGACGTTTCGGATGGATGAAAGAGCAGAAAAGCAGACTCGGCGATCCGCTGGAGAATATTGACCCACATGCCAAGATCGCGCGCTGGATCCTCTCCATCGGAGGAGCCATGGGCCGCGAAGAGGGCGCGAAGGGCATCCCGGTCTGCGCTGACAAGAAAACGCCCCGAATACGAGTGAAACTTGATGCCCGAGGTAATCTCTGCCGCGGGTTGCGGCGATCGGGTGCCTGGCAGCAATTCGATTTTGCTGTTGAATTCGCGCTCAAGCATTTTCGGCGCTTCAACCAGCCAGCAGCTCAAATATGATTTCATCTCTTGCTCTCCTGCCCTGAAGTGATCTCTTCCATCTCTTCCATCCCTCTTCGCCGCTTCGTTTCACTCACCGGATGGCCGCCGACAGTTGCGCCGCGCGATGTTCGCCGCAACTCACCGGCGAGGCGGCAAACAGCGGGACGCCGGATACGCGAAGTTCGGCGGATTGCTGCGACGATAGCTGGAAGCGCAGAATTGAGCCCGGCTTCAAAGAACTTATTTCGCGAGCGGCAAGCCGCGTCGGCGGCAACTGCAGCGCGGCCCCTACCAGCGCTTTACGGGTACGTTCGAGAATTCTCTGTCTAGTCTCCGGGGCGTGCCGCCGCTGACGTGTCCAGTCACCGACCAGGCGGTGAAGGATGGTGTTGGAAACAACCGCCGGAAATGCCAGATTCAATAGCCCGCTGGCGCCAGGCATGCGTATTTCAAAACTCAGGCAAAGCGTCTTTTCGGAAACCGGCATCAGCCGGGCAATCTGTGTTTGCATCTGGCGCTGCTCAAAATGAAAGCTCAATCCCACCTGCTGCCACGCCGTGCTCAACTCTCTGCAGATCGCCTCCGCGACACTGGAGAGAATGGACTCTTCGATATCAGTTAGCTCCCGCAACTCGCCGGGAGAGCCGACTCCGCCGAGAAGCAGGTCGATCATCGCGGGAGCCGGAGCCAGGTCCATATGCATGACCGAAATGGCCCGTAAAGGCTCCAGCCGCACGGAGCAAACGTAGGAAAGCTCGGGAATCCGGAGCATGTACTCGTTGAACGGCATCTGCTCGGCGGAAACCAGATTGACTTCGAAGCTGCTGCGCAGCCAGGCTCCGAGATTGTGCGTCAGGTTCCGCGCAAAAATATCGTTCAGCAGGCTAATGGCCCGCATCTGCTCATTGCTGATCTGTCCGGAGCGGGCGAAGCTGTATGGTTGCGCTTTAGCCTTGCTTGCGCCTGCGGCGGCGCTTTTCTTCGCACGAGCCGCCTGGAAAAGAGCGTCGATTTCATCCTGCTGGAGAGTCTTGTCCATAATTTCCTAAGGCGTTGTCTACATTCGTGCCGGGTGGCTTTGGTTGTGATGAAGGTCATTGCGCCGCTCCGGCGCCAGGGAAGCAAGGAAGGAGCGCAACCGCAAAATCGCCGACGCATGAATCTGTGAAACGCGCGATTCGACCACTCCAAGCGTGAGGCCGATCTCCTTCATTGTCATTTCTTCGTAGTAATACAAGGTCATCACCAGCCGCTCGCGTTCAGGAAGCTGATCGATTGCGGAGGCAAGCCGCGCCTGCATCTCGCTTTTGAGACAGCAGAAGAGAGGATCCTCTTCCGGCTTGTTCGGAATATATGCCAGCTCTTCTTCGCCGGAATCCTCGCAGTGCTCAGTATGCAGTGTTCCTATTTCTAATCCCTTCAGCTCGCCGAGCAATTGCTGATATTCGCCAAGTTCCATGCCCATCTCTGCGGCAATTTCCGGCTCCGAAGGCGCGCGGCCCGAACGTGCAGTGAGCGCTCGGATCGCCTCTTCGATGGCTCGCCCCTTGCGGCGCAGGTCACGCGGGCTCCAGTCCAGGGTTCGCAAACTGTCAAGAATGGCTCCCCGAATGCGAAACTGCGCGTAGCTGCGAAACTGCACTTTTTTCCTTGGATCAAATTTTCTGAAGGCATCGATCAGCCCCAAGACGCCGGCGGAAACCAGGTCCTCAATCTCAACATGCTGCGGCAGGCGTTCGTGGATGCGCCGCGCAAGGTACCGAACAGTCGGGAGGTGCTCGATCATAAGCTGCTCCTGCTCGGCGGTCATCTCGCCCTGCCGCGACGGGCCGCCATCGGCCAGGCCCTCCGCCCCGGGTGAGGCTAACGGCAACGCGGAAATCGGAAATGAAGCCGGCTGGCTCCCCTGGATTGTCTGCACCGCCTTCCGGCTGTGAATTTCTTGGCCTTGATTTTCTGCACTCTGCATCTCCTGCCCCTTTTCCGAACCCGGTTTGGTATCTCTCTCTCCCGCAATTCCTGTTGTGCCTTTTCGCGTCTTCAACGAATCACACCTGCCGAACGAAGTCGGGTATCCGGAGGAATCTCCGCCGGCGCGATGACCATGACCCTGGGAAGAATCGGTTCAAGCCATCGCCGCAGGTGATATCGAGCCGGACTCTGGCAAAGGAGCACGGGAGATGCCGAAGATGTATGAGGCGCGATTAGCTGCTTCAAAGAATCGGCGAGGCGGCGCAGCGGTGGCGACGATTGCCCGCGACCGTCCTGCAACAGCCGTACGGGATTCTCTGCTTGAAATGCGGAAATGATCTCCTCCTCTATCGCAGGATCAAGCATCCAAACGCGGAGACTTCCGTCGGGATCCAGCAGCGGTTGCAGCACACGCCGGCCCAGCGCCTGGCGAGCGGCTTCAACCAGTTGCGGCAGTCCTTTCGAAACGCCGGCTGTTTCGACCAAAGCCTCCAGAATCGTGCCAAGATCGCGAATCGACACCCGCTCGCGCAGCAACTGCTGGAGTACCCGCTGCACTTCTCCTAGGGTGAGGAGCTTAGGCACAAGCTCCTCGATCAACTTCGGATGGCTGTCGTTGAGCGAATCAAGCAGCCGCTTGGTCTCGGCCCGGCTCAGCAACTGATAGGAGTGCTGGCGAATCATCTCGGCAATGTGCGTGCTGATTGCTGTGAGCGAATCGACCACCGAATAGCCCGCGGCCATCGCCTGGTCTTCCAGAGCGGGAGCAATCCAGCGCGCGGCAACTCCGAAAGCCGGCTCCCGGGTCTCTTTGCCGGGAATCGGATGGGTCGTCGCCTCGGCGCTGACGGCCAGAAGCGAGTTGCCCTCCATCTGCCAGCGCCCAACTTCAAGGCCACGCACCGAGAAGACATACTCACGCGGTCTGAGACGCAGGTTGTCGGAAATATGAATAGGCGGCACAAGAAACCCGAGTTCCCCCGCCAGGTGCCGACGGAGCGCGCGTACCCGTGACAGCATTTGACCGCCCTGTTTTTCGTCGACCAGCGGAATCAACTGGAATCCGATCTCCAGGCTGAGATCATCCATCTTCAGCAGAGGAATCAGACTGTCGGCTTGCGATTTGTCACCCGACTTTTGCAGCGGTCCCGCGGATACCGATTGCTCAGGCGCAAGTTTAGTAATTCTCTTCCCAAGCCACGCGAGCGAAATGGAAAGCAAGAGAAAAATGATCTTCGGCAAACCGGGAACCAGACAGAGTGCGGCCATCACGCCACTGGCAACGTAAAGCGTGGTGCCCTTGCGAAACAGTTGCGCGCCCAACTCCGTGCTAAGAGAACCAGAGGACGATGCGCGCGTTAGAACGATACCGCCGGCAACGGAAACCAATAACGACGGAATCATCGTGACCAGACCGTCTCCGACCGTCAAAATGGTGTAGGTTCGCACCGCCTCGCTGAGCGCAACGCCCTGCTGGATAACCCCAATCAGCAAACCGGCGACGATGTTGATCGCCGTAATGAGAATCGTTGCCAGCGCATCCCTCTGACTGAAGCGGGCGGCGCCGTCCATGGCTCCGTAGAATTCCGCTTCCTGCGCAATGGCTTGGCGGCGCTGGCGCGCCGTGGCCTCGTCAATCAGCCCAGCGTTCATATCGGCGTCGATCGCCATCTGCTTTCCCGGCAGGGCATCGAGCGTGAACCGCGCGGTAACCTCCGCCGTTCGGACAGCCCCATGACTTACGACCAGAAACTGAATCGCAATCAGAGCGAGAAAAAGCACAAATCCGACAACATAGTTGCCGCCAACCACGAACTGGCCGAATGCCTCAATCACCTTGCCGGCGGCCGCCGTGCCCTCACCTCCGTGGAGCAAAATCCGCCGGCTGGAGGCAATGTTGAGCGAAAGTCGAAACAGCGTGAGTAGAAGAAGCAGAGTGGGAAATACGGAAAGGTCAACAGCCTTTCGAATTTGCACTGCGGAAAGAAAGACCAGCACGGACGCGGCCATCGAGCAGGCCAGCAGTGCGTCCATAAGAAAGGCCGGAACAGGGACCAGCATGACAAAAATGACGCTTATGGCTCCAACAGGAAGAGCCAGCTCCTTGAGGCGGCGCAACAAGCTTCCGCCCCTGCCCGCAACCGGATTTTGCGAGATGCCCTGCGCGGACGTTGACAGAGCCGCGATCGTTTCGCTCGAACTCTCTCCATGAGCGGCCGTAAAGGTGGCACTGCCCGTTCGAACCGGGCTTGCGGAAGAAGTACTTTCCGCTGCAGACAATATCGGAGCGGCAGAGGTCATGATGTCTCCTTAAAAGGAAAGGAATTAGGCTGTTGATCGGGGAGAATTGCAATCGCCGGTTTCGCGAATGGGCCCGATGGTGAAGGCTGCGGCTTCGCTGTCTTTCGTCGCGCGTGTTCGCGGCGTACCCGTTCTTCGACCTGCTGGCGATAGAGATAGGCGAGAATTGCGGCGACAGCAGAATAGAGATCGAACGGAATGGCGCGCCCCTCCTCGACATACCGGTACAGAGAACGCGCCAGCGGCGGATTCTCGACGATGGGGACACCGGCCCAGCGGGCATCGCTCTTGATCTGCTCGGCAAGTAAGTCTCGCCCTTTGGCCAGCACGCGAGGAGGCTCCATCGATTCAAAATCAAAACTGAGTGCGACGGCGTAATGTGTGGGATTCGTGATGACCACCGAGGCGCGGCTTACGTCGGCCTTCATGCGGCGGCGGCGCATTTGGCGCCGCAATGCCCTGATTTTCCCGCGAATCTGCGGATTTCCTTCCGTCTGCTTGAACTCTTCCCGGAGTTCCTGGTGCGACATTTTCAGACGGTTCTCCCAACTTCGCCATTCAATCAGGTAGTCGACCGCCGACCAGGCAAAGAGGATGAATGAGGTGTCGAGCAGGATGTCATAGACCGTTCCAAACGTCGTCGGAAGGCGCTCCACACTCAGAGGCGGCATCAGTGATTGTGCATAGATCTTCCGGACCGCAAGCCCAAGCAGGGCGGCCGCCGGAATCAGGGATTTGCCGACGTGCGTGAGACTGTGGAGAGAAAACAGATTCTTGATATTCTCCGCAGGACTCAGGCGTTCCCATTTCGGCTGCAGCGCGTCCGCCTGGAAATGAAGGCCGCCGCCCTGTGCGCAGCCCGCCAGCAGCGCCGCTCCAGCGGCAAACGCAAACAGCAGCAGCAACGGCGAAATCAGAATTACCGTCGCGTGCCGTATCGCCAGAATGGTCTGAGGCGCCCTGTCCTCCGCCCACGCCTGCGGCATGCCAAGGTTGAGAAATGTCTGGTAGACCGCGGCCCAGCTTCCTGACCATTTTTCTGTGAGCTGGCCGAGAGCAAGAACCCCGGCAAGGGTTCCGGATGCCCCGATGAGCTCTCGGCTGCGGACGCGATCACCCTTTTCCTGCGCCTGCTGACGCTTTCGCGGCGTCGCTTTTTCTGTCCGATCGTCGCTCATCGCACCGTCACCGCATGGCGCAGCACATGCTCCGCGCCATCGAGAAGAAGTGAAAACCGGGATTCAAGGAAACGCGGCCATAGGGCGAGTGACCCGATAAGAACGACATATCCCAGCATCGTCTTCGCTGGAACAGCAATCATCATTACTGGAAGCTCAGGCGACAGCTTGCCGAGCAGGGAGACAACAACCTCGACCAGGAGCGTTGCCGCCATTACCGGCGCCGCCAGTTGCAGCCCGGCGAAGAAGACTCCGCTCATGGCCGTCACCAGCGAAAGCCCGACCTGACCATTGAGAACCACCGTGCCCACGGGCGCGTCGCGGAAAGTACGCATGAACGCAAGCAGGATGGTGCGATCAAGTCCCGCCCCGAACAAGACCAGCGTACCCAGCAGTGTGAACATCTGGGCAAGCAGGGGAGATTCAATCTGGGTGTTGGGGTCAAGCAGGTTCACCAGCGAGAAGCTGAATTGAAAGCCCAGCAGTTGGCCGGCAAAATACAGGATTTCGTTCAGCAGGCTGAGCGCCAGTCCCAAAATGACTCCGATACCAAGCTCCCCGAGAATCGCCATCACTCCCAGTTGGGCGTGTGCCGTGGGAAGCGCCGCAGCCATCGGCGCAAGTAGATAGGAGATGACTAGCACGAAACCTACCTTGATGCGCACGGGAATGGCGCCCGAAGAAAATATCGGGGCAAACGCCATGATGCCGCTGACGCGGACCATGACCAGCACCATCGCGGAGAGGAAATGCGGCCAGTCAACATCTCCGCTGAAGTGGCTGCCTACGGCGTGGAGCAATGGAGCAGGCTGCATCATCACCCCAGGTAGCGGTGGAAGTTCGTGAAGAGCGCCACGGTATAAGTCACCAGGCGCTGCGCATACCACGGCAATGCCACCAGCGCCACCGCGAACACAATCAGGAGACGGGGCACCGTGGTCAGAGTCTGCTCCTGCAGCGAAGTCAAAGTCTGGAAAAAACTCAAAATGAAGCTGGTAATGCTCGCGGCAAGCAGAAGCGGGGCGCTTACTATTAGCGTCTCGCGAAGCATGCCTCGCATCAATTCAACTGCTTGATCGGTACCCATACATTTCCCCCCGTTAAAAACTCTTCAATAGAGATCCGGCCAGCAGGCGCCAGCCATCCGCCATTACAAACAGCAGGATCTTGAGTGGTGTCGAGATGACAACAGGCGGCAACTGATACATTCCAATCGCGGTGGTAATTGACGCGACCACCATATCGACGAGCATGAAAGGCAGAAACAACACGGCTCCAATCTCAAAACCGGCCTTCAATTCCGAAAGCATGTAGGCCGGAACCACCACCCGGAGCGGCAGGTCTTCAGGTTTCGCGGGGCGAGGAAGCATGGCCGCCGAGGTGAAGAGCGCAAGGTCTTTCTCGCGGGCGTAATGGAGCATGTAGAGCTTGGGTGGGCCGGCCCCGCGTTCAATGGCTTCCCATCCGGAGATCTTGCCTTGCTGGAAGGGCTCGACCGCCTGGTGCTGGACCTGCAGAAGTACCGGTTGCATCAGAAACCAGGTCATCATCAACCCAAGCCCCATCAGCACCTGATTACTGGGCGCGGTCTGAGTTCCCAGGGCCTGGCGCAAGAAATGGAACACCACCATCAGCCGCACCATCGGCGTCATCGAAAGAATGATGGCCGGCAGCAGTGTCAGTAGAGTCAGCGTAAAGACGATTGTCCAGGGAACCGAATCGTTGTTCCCGGCGTGTACGCTAAACCCCGGCAAGGGAAGCAGCCCGGGCTTGGCGATTGCCAGCAGGATGCTCATGCTTCACGTCCCTTCCGGCTACGGCGCGCGGCCTTCTGGGGAACTATTTCAATAACCGGACCCACGGTGTCTCCAGCGGTTGCAACCAGAAATTTCTGGCCATCGCAACGGACCAGAACAAGCGCCTTTTTAGGGCCAATTGCAACCCGCTCCTCGACAACAAGAGCGCGCTCTCTGGCGCTTGCAACGGGCGAAACACGTTGGAGCAGCCATCGCCCCAAATTGCGAATGTGCTTCGCCAAAGGGGATTCCCCCGCGAATTTCGGAAAGCCGGCCGTCAGTATCTTTGCGGACATCGATGCTCCTGTTATCCCTTTCTCATTCACCCGAGACGCGTCACTCGAACCGCCAGCTTTTGATCCACAACTTCAAATTCGCTCCACACCAACTGCGAACCGCCGCACCAGACCGGCACGTCGTCAGAGGGGGGCCAGCGGCTTTCAAGAAGCCCGCCCTTTTCAAGCGCAAGAAGATCCTGAACGCGAAATGAAGGTACTGGAATCATCACGTCAAGCTGCATCGGAAGCCCCGCTAGGAGGGAACTTTCTGGAAAAGGCTTTGCTTCCGGATGCGCAGGGCTCCCGTTGCTGTCTTCATTTCCGGGTAGCAGTAGAGCCGAGCCCGCGGGGGCGGGTTCTGTCGTATGTCCTGAGAGTTGACTGGCTGGAGTTTCGTCGGGCATGATGCCCGAAATGGTGCAGTTGGCTGACCGAAAATGGGCCACTGAAGGTTAAAGAATTTTAAGGAAAACGACCGGAAGGCAGCTTGGCTGACTTCCGGCCGATTTCTCAGTGAATCATGTTAATGGTGTCCTGGGACACAGTATCGAAAGTAGTGATCGCTTTGGAACTGGCCTCGTAGGCCTGTTGCGCAATGATCAAATTTGAAAATTCATTGGAGATGTTCACGTTCGATGCCTCCAGCGCATCGTTCTGGATTGTCCCTAGGCCGCCCGTTCCAGCCACCCCGAAGCTGGCCGCCCCGGAGGCAAGCGTTGTCTGGTAGAGATCGCCACCCTGCACGCTCAGGCCCTGCGGGTTGACCACATTCGCCAGCGCGATCTGTCCCACCGGCGATGTCAGCCCGTTGCTGAACTTGGCCGAGATCAGCCCACTGGAATCCACTGTGAACCCCTGGTACCCGCCGCTGGTGAAGCCGTCCTGGTTATAGCTGGAGACAGCATCGGAAGCAGTGGCGAACTGCGTGATCGTCGGCCGCCCATTCGCCCCATAGAGGTTCCAGTTGAACGTCAGGTTGCTCGCCCCGTCGCTCAGCCCCGTAAAGCTGACGCCGCCGACGTTGGCCGCCGGCGAGGTCAGGTTGCCGTTCGAGTCGAAGGACAGCGTGCCGGTAAGATTCGTCCCCCCAGAAGCGGCCCCTGCGGGAAGCGCAATGCTGTAGTCCCAGGTGTTGGCTCCGGTGTTGGTGAAGGTCAGGGTGGCGTTGTAACTCTGGCCAAGTGAATCGTAAAGCATCACCTGCCCGGAAGCGGTGTCGCCGACGTTGGCCGTCGAGTCCAGACTTCCGGTAATGGCGAGGTTTTGGGTGGCGGCGGGCTGCTCCGCGCTGCCCACGGGAAGCTGGATGGGAGCGAGCGGTGCATTGGTGTTCACCACACCGCCAACTACGGGAAAGCCCATTACCTTCAGACCGCTCTGGGTGGTGAGATAGCCTGCCGAGTTGACGTTGAAGCTGCCGTCTCGCGTGTATTCGGTCGTGTTGCCATCCTGAACCACGAAGAATCCCGCTCCAGTGGCGCCCCCAATGGCCATGTCGGCGTCATTCCCTGTGGAGTTAATGCTGCCTTCCGTAAAGTCGGTAGTGGTTGCGGCGACCTGCGAGCCGGCGCCGACCGAAAGCGGATCGCCGGATCCGGAAGAGCCAATCTGCTGGTAAAACAGATCACTGAAACTGACGTTCTGGCTCTTGAATGCGGTTGTGTTCATATTCGACAGGTTATTGGCAATTGTGTTGAGCGCCGTCGTCGATGACTTGAGTCCGGTAAGGGGTATTGAAAATGAGGACATAACTCTCCTTGGTTGCTGAAGTTGAATTCACTGAAACTCGCGATCCTTCTCAGTTCTATTTGCTCTTCAAAAAGCTTGCGAACTGCTCGAACGCGCTGGATTTGTGGCCTGAGACAGGGGTTCGAGAGCTCCGGGCCAGGGATGTTGCGACTGCCTGCGCAGCTGCACTGGTCTGGGTCTCGGAGGGTGCGCTGAGATTGCCTGACGAGATTGCGGTTCCCTTTTCTGAAGCGGCCGGATTCAGATCAACCTGCGGAGCCACGCGCGCGGAGGGGCTCGCCGATGAAAGGTCCCCCTGGAGAGCCTGATTCATTTGCGAGAGTTCCTGGAGGACACCATTGCTCCCGCCCGTCAGCGTAGGTCCTCCGTCGAGCGTCTGGTTCATTTGAATTTGCTGCTGCAGCGTATTGACCTGTACAAGCTGATTCACATATTCGTTGGGATCCGTGTTAGCCGTCGGATCCTGATTCTGAAGTTCGGTCACCAGCAACTGAAGGAAGTCATTGGCCGTAATAGCGGCCGTCGAGGTTCCGGAATTGGAAGACGAGCCGGAAGTCGAAGAGCTCGATCCGGCGCCGTCCGTCTGCGCGCCAGTGGAGAGCGTGTTAGGCGATTGAAATGGCTGTCTCGCGGTGTATGGGCTTGCTAGATGCATAATTTCCTTTCTGATTCCTGTTGCTTTGTCAAAACCTCGAATCTGCTCCTCTCGCGATCAGGCGCGAATCGCGATCAGGCGCGAACGCTGATATACGAAACGGGTCGGAACGCTGCGCCGTCATCGCCGCCTTGAACTCCGCCTCCCATTCCCTGCCCCGATCGGACTCGTCCAGCGGAGACGCCGCTGAGCCGTGGAGCGGCCCGCCCTCCTCCCGAATTCCCGGCGTTTGAATGGTGCGCGCCCGTTCCGGAATTCGCAGAGCCATATCCCGAGCCGCCGCCGCCCGCCGCGGAGCCGCCGCCGCCCGCCGCGGAACTGCCGCCGCCCGACACATGATGATGTACAAGCAGGGTGCCTACCCTCACATCCCGCTGCTGAAGGTATTGCGCCATCGAAGGCAGTTGCGCCGCAAGCGAGGCATGGGTTTGGCCGGAGGCCGTGACAAGCGTCGCATCCACATGACCTGCGGTGTTCTGCGCCTGTATCTCCACCCAGCCCAGATTCGGATCTTGCACTCCGACCGAAACGTGCTGCGCACCGGAGTGCAGAACAACAGGCGCGGCGCCCTGGTCGATCCTGTCATAAAGATTGGAAGCACCGACACCCGGAGAATTGATCCCCGCCCCCGCCGGGTTCGCAGCGGCCGAAGATACCGTCCCTACCCCTTGCATGCCGCCAGCGGACGCTTCAACCGACGCAGGGGCAATAACGCCTCCTATGAGACTGCCAGTCACTCCTGCCCCGGTGGTTCGCTTTTCCGAAGCAGCGCGGCTCGCCTGAGAAGATGCCGGACTTGGCTGTTTGGAGAAACCAATGTGGTCCGCTGAATTCACCGTCATCTCTCTTCCATTCGCGGCGGCATCGAACGAAAATTCGGACCCCGGCAACGCAGGTTGGGAGACGCCCTCCCCTTCCGATGGAAGAGCTGAGGAAATCGAAGTGTCTGGTCCCCCCGATTGCAACTGATCCGTGCCCCCCGAATCCTGCGTGTCCTGTAAATTCACCTGTCGACTCGCCGGCCGGCTTTGGGCGCCAGTCTGCTCAGGCGCAGATTTTGTGGCCGACAGAACAGGAATACGCGGCAGCAATTCAGACACAATCATTTGGCCCGATACTGGAGCCGAATTCGGGGTTTCCGCCTTCTTCCCCGTCGTGGTATCCGAGGCTTTTTTCTTGCTGGAGGCGTGCGATTCCGCAGCCGCCGGCGAAGAACTCGCATCGCTTGGCTTGCCTGATCCCCTGGAAATCGTTGCAGTGAGCATGGGCGAGTCCTCGCCGACCACCTCCGCAACGAAGCCGGGCTTAGCTTTTCCATCTTGCTCACTCACCGAAAGAGAGGATAGAGGCGGATGCTGTGCGTCAGTCGGCGTCGCGTTTCCGAAACCGATCTTAGCTGCGTTTTCACCGCCAGGGCTTGACTGATCGGGAACGGACTGGTCCTGATTTTCAACCGGGAAGCCGACGATATTCAGATCTTTAGATACCGCTGGAGAGGACGAACTGTTTTTGACGTCAACGACGCCTGCACCTGACTTTGAAGACTCCATCGGCCCAGCCTGCTCGCGAACTAATCTTCCGAACTCCAGGTTCGTCGTGGCCTGCTTGCCACCCGCTCGATCGCATTGCTTGGGCGCTGGGGCAGCATGCACCGCGAGCGCTGTCATAGAAGCAACATCAGGCATCTCTCTGGTCCTCGCCGGAGAGTATGCAGATCGCATGCCAGAGCGGCGGGCTTAAAGGGCCGCGAAAAATAGAAAATTCTCAGAATTAAAGTGGATCGCGATACCGATTCCGCTTCCGCTGAAATTGCTTCACGCCGAACCAATCATCCAGATCCCTCTGGATTCGACGCTCCTGCTCATATCTTGCTCGAGCTTCACCGGCTTCCAGCACGCTCTTCACCTGTCGGCGCTCAGTACGGCGTTCGAGAAAGGCCATGCGGGCTTCAATAACTCGGCTTTCCGTAGCTTCACCCATCGCACGCAGCATTTGCCGGCGCACCGCCGATCTGTCTGCATTTGCCCATTCCGCATGCCGCAGGTATGACTGCTGTTGTTCGGAATCACCTTCGTCAACAATAGCCGCAACCGCGCGTTCCCGACTCTCATGCATGTTCGTCAGTTCGCATTCCTCGGCGCGCTCAATTCGGTCTGCGAGCGCAACCCTGCGCTCCAGTTCCAATCGCGCGGACTCCTCAAGCAGGCGGCGGACTTTCAACAGTCGGGAGATCGAAGCCGCCATTTCACAACCCCTGCGCCAGCGAAACCAGACCCGTGATGCTGGACGTGAGCGAGACATCTTCCTTTGCATCCTGTTCGAGGAAAGAGCGCAAAGCCTGACGCGAGTGAAGGGCCCGGTCGAGATCCGGATCCGTGCCCGGCTTATAGGCCCCAATCCGAATCAGGTCTTCAGAGCGGGCGTAGACGGCAAGCATGCGGCGCAGCACCGAGGCCGCTTGCTTGTGCTCAGCCGTGATGACCGCGGGCATCAGACGGCTTATCGAGTCGAGGATCTGAATCGGCGGATACCAGCCTTCGGAGGCCAGAGCGCGGGAAAGCAGCACATGGCCGTCAAGAAACGAACGCACGGCGTCGACCAGCGGGTCCTGCTGGTCATCGCCCTCCATCAACACAGTGTAAAAAGCCGTGATGCTGCCCTGGCGGAATTGGCCGGCTCGCTCAATCAACCGCGCGAGCCGATTGAAGACCGAAGGCGTGTATCCTTTGGCCGTCGGCGGCTCGCCCGCAGCCAGGCCGACCTCGCGCGCCGCCATGGCAAAGCGGGTCAGCGAATCCAGAACCAGCAGAACGTGTTTTCCCTGAGCTGCAAAATATTCGGCAACGCTGGTTGCCGCCAGCGCAGCCCTCATACGCAGCAACGGCGACTGGTCCGACGTGGATACAATTACCACCGACCGCCTTCGCCCCGCCTCTCCCAGGCTGTCTTCCAGAAACTCGCCCACCTCGCGCCCGCGCTCGCCCACCAGGCCGAGAACGATCACCTCCGCGTCGCTATTGCGCGTCATCATGCCGATGAGTGTGCTCTTGCCAACACCCGAGCCTCCGAAAATTCCGACCCTCTGCCCTCGACCGACAGTGAGCATCCCGTCAATCGCACGGATACCGGTGCCCAGCGGGGTGCGAATGGGGGTTCTGTCAAGCGGCGGTGGAGCTAATCGCTCAAGCGGGACTGATCCTCGCAAAACCGGGCGTCCTCCTCCATCGATCGGATGGCCGAGCGAATTCAGCACCCTCCCGATCATCGCCTCACCGATTTCGATGTGGGGCATCGCGCTCAGACCTTCAACCACGTCTCCATAGCGGATTCCTTCCGATGTCTCAACCGGCATTGACAGAACATTGTTTCCGCGAAATCCAATCACTTCCACCAGGTGCCGCTCGCCTGCCCCATCGACAATCTCGCAACATTCCCCGATCGAGCAGGGCGGCCCTTCCGACTCAATGGTCTGGCCTAAGGCCTCAACTACCCGCCCACGCCAGCGCCACACAGGACGTTGGTTCAGCCGCGAGAAATAGGTCCCAAGCGCTTCCATTAATTGTCCACGTCATCCACGCCGCTTTGCGGTTGTTCCTGGCAGCTGGGTTCTGGCTGTTTATTCCGGGCCGCAGACCCGTCCCGCTTTTCGAGCAGATCAAAAAAGCCGCGTTCTATCTCCGCCAACTGGCTGCGCACTCCAAGGTCAATATTTCCAAGCTGAGTCTCCATTCGGCATTCGCCCGCTGAAAGAGCGTCATCTGCCGCTAAATCGGGCCGCAAAGGCAGGTTCGGCATCAGGCGCAGCATCTCGCTCCACAACCCCTGCTCCGCGGTTGGGACGATAAGGCGCACTTTCGTCGTATCCGAAAGCTGACCCAATGCGACGCGAACCGCTCCTGCAAGCAGGAGCGGATCCATCAGCGCCTCTCGATGAAGTATTCGCTCTGCAATGGCCAGGGCCAAACGAACTACCTCCTGCTCCACTTGTTCGAGATAATTGTCCCGTTTGGCTGCAAACTCCGTGAGAGCCACCGTGATTTGCTGCCCCACAGACTCGATGTGGACGGCCTGCTCATTAAGCGCGGAAATCCTCCCTTCTTCCCGTGCTTCGGTGCGCGCCGTCTCGAGATCAGCCGCAACTTTACTTGATCGCTGTTGAATTTCGTCTTCAAGTTCCCTGATTCGTGCTTCCAATTCCCGAACGCGGGGTGTCGCTGGGGCATCCTCCTGCGGACGCAACGCCGCTACGCCGTCCGCCAGGACCTGTCGATATTCCATCGGATGAATCAGCCCCGGGATCACCGACGTTTGTGATTGTTCCAGCATTTTTCCCACCGCGCCCTTCCTTAGAGAATCAGATCGTCGCCCTGTTCCAGCTTGAGGATGATTTTGCCCTCGGTTTCCAGACGGCGGGCAAGATTGAGAATCTCCTGCTGCGCGCCTGTCACCTCCCTGGTGCGCACCGGGCCCAGAACCTCCATATCCTCCTTCAGCATGTCTACGGCACGCGAGCTCATTGCACGAAACACATACGCCTTGAGATCATCGCGCGCATTGCGCAAGGCGAGGGCAAGGACGCGCTTGTCGGTTAGCGAAACAATTTCACGCATGCTGGCCGCGGGGATGGTGACGAGGTCTTCGAAAGTGAACATGAGATTTCGAATGTTCAACGCCATCTCGGGGTCGCTGTCTTCGATTTGCTCCAGAATCTTCTTCGCCTGCTCAGAATCCTGGCGATTCAGCAGATCCGCAACCGCCTTGAATCCTGAATATGCTTTTCGACTGCTGTCGCCGACGTTCTCCAACCGCCGGTGCAGGATAAACGCCACCTTTTGCGCCATTTCCGGCGAAAACTGGCGCATCGCCGCAAGCCGTCTCACCGCTTCCACGCGGCGATCGGGACCGAGGCTGTCGAGCACCTGCGAAGCGCGGCGGGGATCCAGGTGCGCGAGCACCAGCGCCACCGTCTGCGGATGTTCGCCGTTCAGAAACTTGCCCAGTTGCGCGGGGTCGACGCGCTGCAGCATCGCCAGATTGCCTTGGCTTGCCTCCTGCGCCCGCTTTACCAGCGCCAGGAGATCTTCCGCTCTTTGCTTGCCGAATGAATCCACGAGCAGACGCGTGGCATAGTCAAGACCGCCGTGCATCATGTATTGCTGAGTTTCCAGCATCTCGAAGAACTCTTCGACGATCTCAAAGGATAGATTGGGTGAAATATTCTTCAGGTTCGCCAGCTCTTCGGTTACGCGCTGAACGTCCGCCTCGGGCAGATTCTGAATGATCTTTTTACCTAATTCATCCCCCACCGCCACCATGAGAATGGCTGCTTTGCGAACTCCGGGCATCCCCGCGGTCAGAGTTGCTCGGGGGCGCGCGGTGGAATTCTTTTCCTGAGCTGCCAGACTCGTCGAAGATCTCGGCGGCGGATTCGCGGAAGGCAAATTAGGCTGTGTGCTCATGATGTCCTATTAACTAATCGGTCTGAATCCAGCTCTGCAGCAAGCGAGCACTCTGGGCCGGTTCGCGGCGCAAATGGTCGCTTACCTGGTCAAATACCAATTGCATATGCTGCTTTTGTTTTTCCGCCGCAATCTGTTCCGGACTGGGAGGCTCTGCCGCCGCGGCGGTAAGCGCCTCAGCCTGGGACGGCGGGCCCAGCGCGGGTGTTCTTGCCGGCTTCAATGCTGTTATCATCGGCCGCGCCACGAATAACAGAAGCGCAAGCATGGCTAGTAGGATGAGTCCATATTTGAGCAGCGGGCCCTCATTGGCTGCCGCAAGCAGTCTCTGGGTCAGCGGTGTATCGGGCGCAGCCTGCTCATCAAACGGAAGCTCAACAACGCTGACCGTGTCCCCGCGCGTGGCATCATAGCCAATCGCAGCCTCGGCCAACTGCGTCAGTCGCTTCATCTCCTCAGGGCTGCGCGGCTGCCAAGTGACCTTTTTCCCGCTTACAACCATGCGCTGATTGATCAGTATCGCCGCTGTAATACGGTGAATTTTTCCGGCACCCTGAGTGGTATGCCGGACCTTCTTTGATGCGCCATAAGTTCCGCTCTCCTGCTTCTCGCTTTCCGATTGTGGCGTGGATGTTGGATAGACCGGAGGTTTGGTGTTTGGCGCGTTACTCGATGTTCCCGGAACGCCGGCCAATTGCGGCGGCCCTCCCGAGGTCTGTTCCGTCCGCTGCATGGAAAGCGTAACGACGTCATTCGGATCGTAGGTCTCATCCACCTCATCCGAAGTCGAGGTGTCATATTCCACATTGACCGACGCCCGAACATTGCCCTGACCCGCAACGGGTTGCAGCGTCTCGATGAGCTTGGACGCTAACTCCTGCTCGTGGTCCTGGTGCTGCGCTGAGACGCTTGCCCGTCCTAATTGCTCCCCCGATGCATCCACCAGAGTCACGTCTTCAGGGTGCAAATCATCCACCGCGCCGGCTACCAAATTGCGGATGGCAGTCGCCTCATCCTCAGAAAGGGTTCGCCGTCGCAATTTGAGCACCACAGACGCTTTTGCCGCCCGCTGATTGTCCGTGAATAGCGAGTCGTGCGGCATGACCAGGTTCACCCGCGAGCTTTCGACATCGGAAAGCGTATCAATCGTGTGCTCGAGCTCGCCTTCGAGCGCTCGCTGATAGTTCACCTTCTCATCGAATTCCGAACCGATCCAGTTTGGCTTGTCGAAAAGCTCGAATCCCATCCGCCCGCTGCGCGGGCCTCCTTTCGCGGTCGTGATTAGGCGCGCCTTGTCCAGGAAATCGGAGGAAACCCGCAAAGCCGTACCGTCGGGAGACACCTCAAATGGAATATTGGCGGCCGTCAGCTCCGACGCCATCGCACGCGCGTCTTCAGAGTCGAGCCCCGCATATAAGGTGCGCCAGTCTGTTCGCGTCGCGTACCAGCCCAGTCCAATAACACAGGCCAACAGAAACGCCGTGAGACCTGCGAACCATTTTCTTTTCGCGGGGTCCATTTGCCGAAAGCGTGAAGCGGTTTCCGAAGCAAGCGCCGTAGCGCGAGCCTGAAAACTTTTCCCGCTATCGGCAGTTGTCATTTGCTGATTTTCGTTCATTCGCCCGATTGTCCGCCGTGTGCGCCCTGCTCAAGAATTCCGTTTGC
>JBOGMA010000180.1:0-4870 GCA_050746465.1 Acidobacteriaceae bacterium | reverse complement strand
GGCCAGGAATACTCAAAGGAGTGCGGCGGACGGCTCACGTCATCGGAAACAGCGGCCATCTGCTTCAAATCAGGAGACTTACCAGCCAGCGTGGCGATCACCTTGGTGGGAGCGTCGAGTGCTTCCTGCTGTTCCGGCCGGCCATACTCCAGATGAGGCCGATTGGGATCGACAGCGTCGCTTGCAGTCTCCGGCGCCGCGCCGCTGCCCGGCTGGCTCTTTGCCGCCGCCGGCGTGCTGGCCGGCTCCCGCAGGATCGGTCGGTTCGGGTCAATCGCCGGAGCGGGATTGGAGGCCTGGTCATTCCCGGATTGCCCGCTGCCGTCGTCGGGCCGCGGGTGCAGCCTGGGCCGGTTCGGATCAATCGCCGGCGCATTGTTCTGGGCCTTGGTCTTCGTATCAGATGTGGGAACGTGGGCGAAGTGCGGTTTCGAGTCATCGATGATCGCGGGCATGTTCTTCGATGCTTTGAGCTTCGCGTACTTAGGCGGGAGCGGTTTCTGATAGCTGCCAATGGCCATCCATGAGCCCCCCACATCGGCCGCGGCCTTCACGTCAAAAAGGCCCTTGGGTGTGCCGGCATCCTCCAGCACATACTGGGTTCCGGTTTCGACGGTCAGAGGAACCGGCTGCGCAAGATAGAGTCCACCGGGCTGGTAATCCTGACCATCCCAAACCGCGACCGGGACCAGACGGCTCGCGGTCGGCTTGGCCAGGTCGCCCGTATACTCCAGCACCGCCGTGGCCCTCAGCGTGGGCTTGCTCTTGCTGGTGTCCACATGGCCGACGTACTGGCCCTGCGCCATCGGCAGCAGCGCCAAAACCAGGGCCCCCGCCATGGCGGGAATCGCCGCTTTTGCTCGGTCGAGGACTCGTGGCATAGCATCTATAAGACGCGCGAAGGCGGTAAAACGCCGCGTGGAACCGTAGTTCGGAGGAAGCTGATGGAACTGCATAAGAAAGTTGCCGATTTTGCCCTTCAGGACGACCAGGAGAAGACCGTTCATCTCAGTGATTTTGCGGGCAAACCTGTGGTCCTCTTTTTCTATCCTAAGGCTGATACTCCGGGCTGCACCATTGAAGCCTGCGGCTTTCGGGATACGTTCAAAAAGTTGCAGAATGCCGGAGCCGTGGTGCTCGGCATTTCCCGCGACACGCCCAAGGCCCAGCGCAAGTTCAGGGAGAAGTATGACCTGCCTTATCCGCTGCTGGCCGACGTGGACGAAAAGGTCTGCAAACAGTTTGACGTTTTGAAAGAAAAAAATATGTACGGCAAGAAGGTCTGGGGCATTGAGCGCACCACCTTCCTGATCGGCCCCGACCAGAAGCTCCTGAAAGTCTTCCCCAAGGTCAGGCCGGAGGGCCACGCCGAGGAAGTGCTGGCGGCGCTGAAAGAGCTGTAAGCGTGGCTCGCCTGCTCCCGAGAAGCTTTTATTCGCGTCCCCCCGATGCCGTCGCTCATGCTCTCCTTGGGAAGATTCTTGAGCGCCGCCTGCGCGGCCAGCGCCTCTGCGGCAGGATCGTCGAGGTTGAGGCTTACTTCGGGAAGGACGACCCGGCGGCGCATTCGGCTGCAGGAAAGACAGCTCGAAACGCCGTTCTGTTCGGTCCCCCGGGCCACGCTTATGTCTATTTCATCTATGGGATGTACTCGTGCATGAACGTCTCCTGCGAACCGGAAGGACAAGCAGGATGTGTGCTGCTCCGGGCATTGGAACCGCTATCCGGAATGGAAACAATGACTCGGCTGCGCGGGCTTTCCCATTCAGCCAAACCGCGGATGCTGACAACCGGCCCGGGACGATTGTGCCAGGCGCTCGGCATTGTTCGGGCAACGCACAACGGCCTCGATCTGACTGATCCTGCGTCTGAATTGCAGATTCGCGACGACGGCTTCCGCCCCGTGTCCATCAGAGCCACGCCTCGTATCGGAATTCGCAAGGCGGTCGAGCATCCCCACCGGTTCCTGATCGAAGAAAACGGGTTCGTATCTCGCTGAGAAGCGAGTAGCGAATCATCGGCTGGCTAGCTACCCGCTATTTCAGCTACCCGCTTCTTAGCCACCGGCCTTTGTAGCAACCCGCTTCATCAGCCAATCATCCTGGGGGCCAGTGCATCTGGCGGCCGCCTAGCAGGTGCAGGTGGAGATGGTCCACGGTCTGCCCTCCGTCAGGGCCAATGTTGACGACGATCCGGTAGCCATTGCTGAGCTTCTGCTGGGCAGCAAGCTGATTGGCGATGCCAAGCAGATGACCCACCAGGGTCTTCTCCTCTTCGCTCGCGCCGACCTCGGCGAGTGAGCCGATGTGCTGCCGGGGAATGATGAGGTTGTGCACCGGAGCCTTGGGGTCAATGTCGGCAAAGGCAACCGCCTGCTCGTCTTCATAGAGCTTCCTGGCCGGGATTTCTCCGGCGGCGATTTTGCAGAAGATGCAGTCCGAGCTCATGCCTTCAAGCATGACACGGCCTCCGGGTTTCAGCCAGCCTGCAGATCACGGGAAGCACAACTCGCACATCAGGGGTTCGCGTCTAAACCAAGTGAGACATGCAAGCTTCCAAACCTGCCCGCCGTCCCGAGCTTGACGCGCTGCGAGGCCTCTTCCTGATCCTGATGGTGATGGCTCACCTGCCCACCGTCCTGAGCGACTGGGCGAACCAGCCGATCGGGTTCATCTCTGCCGCCGAGGGATTTGTGGGCCTGTCGGCTCTGCTCGCAGGGCTCATCTATTCCCGCAAGATCACGCAGGACGAGCGCGGCGTGTGGAGCAAGCTCTGGCGTCGCTCCCTCAGGATCTACATCTATCAGCTCATCCTGCTGGCACTGCTGTTTACGGTGGCGGCGACTGTCGCCATCGAAACCCACCGGACGGCCATCCTGAACCTGCTCACTTTCTATGTTGCGCACCCCATTGCCGGCATTATGAGCTCGGTGCTGTTGATTTACTGTCCGCCGCTGTTTGACATCCTGCCGATGTACATCATCTTCCTCTTTCTCACCCCGCTAATTCTTTCTGTGGCGCGGCGCATCGGGTGGAAGTGGGTTCTGGCGATATCGGCGGGCCTGTGGCTGGGTGCGCAGTTTGGATTGCGCGAGGTGGTGGACCAATGGATCGGGCATGTGACACACCTGCATGTTCCCATCGTCGCCGAGGGAGCGTTCAACCTGTTCGCGTGGCAGGCAGTGTGGATCCTGGGACTCTGGTTCGGCGCAGCCACGGCGGCCGGGGAGATGCCGCTGCACAAGCTGCCGCGATGGGTGTATCCGGTTTCGGTGGTGATCTGCGCCTTTTTCCTGGGCGTGCGGCATGGCTGGTGGGGCCCTCAACTCGGGCAGCAATCCTTTGGCGTCGCCCTGGACAAATGGCAGCTTGGATGGATGCGGGTGTTCAACATCGCAGCGTACATCGTGGTGTTCTGGTGGCTGCGCAAGTACATTGCCCGAGCGATTTCGCATGAGCCTCTGATTTTGTTCGGACAAGCTTCAATTGAGGTTTTCTGCTGGCACCTGTTCTTCGTGTTTCTGGGACTTGGACTGGTTTCCGGAGACCTGCTACATGCCAGCGGAATGTGGTCGATTGTTCTCGATATCATCACGCTGCCGGCTCTATTCGCCATCGCAGTCTATGTGGTGCGAAGGCGGCAGAGGGGAGGCCAACCCAGGGCTCGACCTCGGCCTCGACCGCCGGCGAGTGCCGCTGCCGCGGAGGCGACGGCCCCGCGTGCCATCGAGCCGCCAGTGCTGCGCGCGGGCCCCGACGCAATTACGGTTCGCGAGGATTAAGTACCGACACATAGCGCGGGTGCTTGCCCGGCTGCCACGGATCGTAGTGCGCGGCAAAGCTCATGCGGCTGGCCGTGGGTGGGTGGCTGTAGGTCCAGAAAACAATAAAGGGGTTGGGGTGCGGCACATCAAGCCAAAGCTCTCCAATGCGCTGGAAAGAGGCGGCCATGGTGGCTGGCGCATTCGGCACCAGGCCGTGAATGACCTCCTCGCCATAGACATCGGCCTGGTGCTCGATGTGACGGCTGAAGGCGTTACCGATTGGTTCTGCGAAGAAGCTGAGAACCGCGACCAGCAGCAGGACAAGGCCGACCGAGGACCAGTCGCTGAGCGATGGAATCTTAAGTTTGTCTCCATATCTGCGGACCAGCCAATTGAGCAGAAGAAAACCGATCCAGAAGAAGATGAGGGTGATGGCGGCGGAGAAAAGCATGCCCTTCTGGATGTGGTGCAGCACATAGTGGCCTTGCTCGTGTCCGTAGACGGCAAGAATCTGGTCCGGAGTCAGCTCATGAATGGCCGTATCCCAAACAACGATGCGCTTGGATGGGCCAAATCCGGTGACGTAAGCGTTCGGACCGGTGACTTTGGCGCTCGCGTCCATAACATACATGCGGCTGGGCGGGATATCGAGATGACCACGCTCGGCGACCCGCTCAAGTTGCTGCACCAGCGCGGGGTTGGATTTCGCAAGCGGCGTGAAGTGGTCGAACATGGGATCGATGAAGACGGGAAGAAGAAAAGCGACCACGACCTCAAAGGGAAGAGACAAAATCCATATCCAGAGCCACCAGCGGCGCGGCGAGCGGCGCATCAGCAGGTAGACGACTGACAAGATTGCGGTAGCGGCGACCAGTGAGATCGCGGTCGACTTGCCATAGTCGAACAACCATCGAATCCATGGCTCGACAGAAAGACCGTAGCTGCGATCGACGTGCTGGAGGGAAATATCAACGGGGAGATTGAGCGCAGTGCCGATCAGCACCCAGATCGGCACCACCATTAGCCCTTGAATCCAAGGGCGGGTGGTGGCGCGGGCGGCAAGATTGCGCATAGCGGCCCCCAGACCCAATCGAACAAGAAGCCACA
>JBOGMA010000179.1:0-12405 GCA_050746465.1 Acidobacteriaceae bacterium | reverse complement strand
TACTCGCCCTTTGGCGTGGTGACTTTTTTCAGCCCGCCGACTTCGACTCCAGCTTTTTTCGCGAAGGCATGCGCGGCGGGAGTGGGCTCTCCGTCTTTGAAGGCGACCTTCCATGACGGCCCGGTGAGTTGCTCTTCCACATCCGCCTGGGCCACAACAACGCCCTTCACCAGCACAGCCAGCCGCCGCGGAGTCGAGTAGCTATGAACTTCGTGAGCCTCAGCCAGCAGGCGCTCACGCTTCAGCAAGTCTTCTACGCGACGCGCAAGCTCGGCCTGCGCCGGAGCAATCATGCGCGCGGGAATCTCTTCCAGTCCTACTTCAAGCAAAAAATCGGGCATAAGAATCTTTCAAGCAAAATCTAGTTTTCAGTTCCCTGTTGCGTGGCGTACGCTTTCGCTACTCCTACGGCCAGCGTGCGTATGCGGGCGATCACTCCCACGCGCTCCGTTACAGAAATTGCGCCGCGCGCGTCGAGCAGATTAAACAGGTGCGAGCATTTCAAGCAGAGGTCGTAGGCTCCCAACACAGGGAAACGCCGCTGCTGCACGCGAACATCTTCCGCCGGCGGTGTCGCGCCGTTGTCATGCACCAACCGGTCGTGGATTTTCTCGTGCCGCTCGGACGCCTTTTCTGCTTTGGGGTTGAACTCGGCGCTGTAAGTATCGAGCAGCGCCTGGCACTCGGCTTCATACAGCCGCAGATGCTCCCACAGCTTTTCGACCTCCGCCGCCTCGAAGTTGTAGACGGAAAACTGAAGCTCCTCTTCCAGGCGAATGTCGCCGTAGGTCACGGTTCGGCCGGTTTTGGGGTCGCGCGCCCACACGATCTCGTAGATCGAATCCACATCCTGCAGGAAGGCCGCGATGCGCTCCAGTCCGTAAGTAATTTCGCCGCTGATGGGGTCCAGGTCGATGCCGCCGCACTGCTGGAAGTAGGTGAATTGCGTGACCTCCAGGCCATCGAGCATCACCTGCCAGCCAATGCCCCAGGCGCCCAGCGTGGGCGACTCCCAGTTGTCTTCTTCAAACTTGATGTCGTGCTCGGCGAGGTTGATGCCGATGGCTTGGAGCGATGCGAGATACACATCCTGAATGTCAGCCGGCGGCGGCTTCAGGATGACCTGAAACTGCGTGTGTTTGTAAAGCCGGTTGGGGTTCTCGCCGTAGCGTCCATCCGCCGGACGCCGCGAGGGCTGCGCGTAGGCTATGCTGACCGGCTTGGGCCCGAGCACGCGCAGGAAAGTGTCCGGAGACATGGTTCCGGCGCCCACTTCCACGTCGTAGGGCTGTTGCAGCACACAGCCGCGCTCGGCCCAGAAGATCTGCAAGCGGAACAGCAGTTCCTGAAAGGTGAGCGGCGCGGTTTTGGCGATAGGACTTGAGGAGGTAATGGTAGCGGGCACTTTGGCTTTCCGTTGAATTGAACGCTACCTGAAATTCTAAACGAGTTCCTTCACAGCTTTCTTGGGCAGCGCCTTCAGGCCCAGCTCAGTAAGGGCGGGCAGCCCCATGCTTATGCGCACCGCATCCGCCACGTGACCCAGTTCCTTCGGGTCCAGTGTTTCGTCAATTTGCACAGCATATTCATAAAACGGAGTGATGGGAATTCCGTTCATCAGAATGCGTTCGGAAACTATGCGCGACGTGCTCTTCCAGATGATTCCCCTGCGCGCGGTACTCTCCAGGCGCTCAAAGCTGAAGCCGTGCATCGCGTCGTCCTTACCCTGCTGGAAGGCTTCGGTTTTCTCCGCCCGCAGCGTTTCGGCAAACGCATTTAGCCGCTTGTGGTGCACGGTCCATAGATACGTCATCGGCACCGCAACTCCGAACCCAATGACAAACCAAACCACGTCCCAAAGCTGGTTCATAAGCACCCCTGTGGTCTTCTGCTGATTTTACGACTGTGGAACCATACAAAACACTCTCTTCTATTGTACCCAATATGGGAACATGATATTTTAAGACGTGCACGTCATCTCCCGAAGCACATTAACTTATTTCGTCCAGCAGCTTGAGGGCAGCAAGGACCACCGCTCCATAAAGGCGGCTCTCGACTCGTGGTTTCATGAGGTTCGGCAAGCAAAATGGAAAAACTCGGTGGACATAAAGCGCATGTACGCCAGCGCAAGCATCATCGGAGCCGAGCGAGTGGTGTTCAACATTAAAGGAAACGAATATCGCCTGGTTGCGGCGGTGGATTATCGCAGGGCCATTGTATTTATCAAATGGATAGGGACGCACAAGGAATACGACAACATCGACGTGAGGACAATTTCCTATGAAGCCCGTAAAAACTGAAGCCGACCACAAAGCAGCGCTGCGCGAGATCGAGCGCCTGTGGGGGGCGGAAGAAGGCACTCCCGAAGGAGATCGCCTCGACATTCTGGTAACACTCGTCGAGGCATACGAAGAAGCGCATTTTCCTATTGATTTTCCCGATCCCGTGGAGGCTATCAAGTTCCGGCTGGAACAGCAGGGTGAAGACAAGAAAGCTCTTGTGGGAGTAATAGGGAACAGGACACGTGTCTATGAAATTCTTCGCCGCGACCGTCCCTTATCACTGGCGATGATACGGCGCTTAAGCGCCAGGTTTCACATCCCCGCGGAAGTTCTCATCCGCCCTGTAAAGGTCCGTAAGAAGAAACAAGCGGCTTGAGCTAACCGGTCCCCCGCAGAGCCTGTGCGCTCCGCAGCCGTTTTTCCAGGTGTCGTTCCAGCCCCTGCACGGCGAACCGCCGCAAATCGGCGGCACGATTGCGCGGCCAATCCTCGGTGGCCAAGGCCGCAATCGGCTCGCGAAAGATGCGCGCCGCCAGTGTCAATGAATCCGGAGAAATCGCCCTCGCCGCCGGAAGCCGGTGGTCCGCACAAACCAGACCATCGCGCTGGCTCTCAAAATACGCTGGCCCCCCCGCGAAACTCCGCTCGCAGTCCGTACAGCGGGCGATCTCCGGCATCCAGCCCATCAGGCGCATCATCCACAGGCCGAAGTAGGTCATCGGGAGCCAGATTCGCCCGGCATGTGTCTGTTCGAGAACGGCCAGCGCCAGCCGGAATACGGCATCCTGGGGATCATGTTCCTGGAGCGTCTCTTCCAGAACCTCAGCGAAGAAAGCCAAGGCGGCGGCGCGGGGATAGTCAATCGGCTCCGAGAGCGGCGAGGCGAGAATTTCGCAGGAATCCAACCGCACCAGTTCCTGCCTGGGTTTTTCGGCATAGCTGGCCAGCACATAGGTCATCGGCTCCAGCGCGCCGCCAAAACGCCTGCGCGACCGGGCCGCGGACTTGGCAATGCCCTTCAGCTTACCCGCGTCGCGCGTAAAAAAAGACACAATCTGGTCGGCTTCATGGACCGGCCAGGTGCGGAGAATGAGCGCTTCCACCACGGTTTAAGACTACAGCCTGGCCGAGTGCAGCGGCCCATAAGCAACGGCAATTTCAGCAATCACTTTTTTTAATATCGTATCTTCCGCCGCCGTGGCGGATTAGTCTTGAAAATGAAACCAGACAATTCCTCGACCTTGCGGCTCCGGAGCATCGGCATTCCAGACGCGCAGCCGGGGAAGTCTGAAACAAACTCACCTGAGGAGATCCATGTCACCTGAACTTCGCAATTTTCTGTCGTTGTCCTATGAGGACCTGGAAGAACTGAACCTGAAGGCAAAAGAGCAGCGCCAGAAGCGAGTAGACCCGGGGAAGATCAAGGAAGAGCGGCTGAAGTACCTGACCGACCAGAAGGGCATCAAGGCCGTCACCGTCTTCTTCAGCGATCTTGAAGGCCGGCTGCACATGCTGGATTACGACAAGAAGTTCCTGGTCAGCAGCTACGACAATCTCACCTTCGACGGCTCGTCGATTCGCGGATTCACTGCGCAGCGCGAGAGCGATCTACGCCTGGGCATCGACTGGAGCGCCTTCTATTACGCGCCTGCCGATATTTTCGGAGCCGGTAAGGTGCTGGTCTTCGGCGAAGTCATCGACAAGGGCGGGGACGGCTACTCGGGAGACATGCGCGGCGTGCTCAAGCGCTATGCCGACGTCCTGCACGAGAAGCACGGTTATACGCTGAACGCCGCCAACGAAATTGAAGGCTTCCTGTTCAATGGGCTCAACGCCGAAAGACATTTCTCGGAGACCAGCCGTTTTGAGTACGTCAACACAGGCGGCTACTATCACTCGCTTCCCGGTGATCCGCTGCGCACCTTCATTGACACGACGGCGGAAATCCAGCGCGCCATGGGCTTCCAGAACGAGAAGGACCACCCCGAGGTCGCGCCCTCGCAGTTCGAAATCAATTATGGATATGGCGAAGTTATTACCGCCGCCGACCAGATTCAGCTCTACAAGCTGATCTGCCGGCAGGTGGCAACCAAGATGGGGATGACGGCCAGCTTCCTGCCCAAGCCGGTTGTGGGCGTGAACGGCAGCGGCATGCACACCAATGTCTCCATTAGCAAAAACGGCAAGAACATCTTCTGGGATCCGAAGGGCGAGGAAAAACTGTCCAGCTTCGGGTGGGAGTTTATCGATCGAATCCTGACCCACGGCAATGACATCTGCTTGTTGCTGAATTCGAGCGTGAACGCCTATCGCCGCCTGGACCCGCACTTCGAGGCGCCCAACCAGATCAAGGCTTCCGCAGTTGATCGCGGATCGATGATCCGGATTCCGATCGGCAACGAAAAATCGTCACGCGTGGAGATTCGCTCGGTCGCGCCTGATGCGAACCCCTATCTGGTTCTTTACTCGCTGTTCAAGTCCGGGCTCGACGGCGAGACCGCGAAAATCGCCAACCTGCGCCAGGCGAAGCGGTATCTGCCCGACAACATCTACACCGCGCTCGACCACTTCCGCAACTCAACCTGGGCCACCAAGCTGCTGGGCGAAGACGTAAAGGCGCGCTATGCCGACCTCAAACAAGCTTCCGCTGACCGCTGCCCGCACCTGCTGGGAACCTTCGTGAAGCCCGGCGAAGTACAGTTCCACCACGAGGTCTATAACCAGTTCCTCTGGAACCAGTTCTAAGTTCGTCACAAACTCAACGCCCCGAGCCGACTCTCACCGGTTCGGGGCTTTTTTTGATCGCGCAGATTCCCGGCCCAAAATGCTTTGCGCTTACGATGCGATCAAAAAAGCTTGGAAGTTACAGCTTCGTGACATTTCGCTGACAAGGCCTTCTCCTTCGGAAACCTAGACTCATCTGCAATGCACACCCGCCGCAAGCGGAATGCGCTTAATTGCAGCCCGGGAGGTAAATATTATGGAGCGAAACCACAACTGGAGCCTACGACTGAGTGCCCCAGTCCTTGCGTTATTAACGTTCGCAGCAGGAAACGTCACTCTGGCTGCTGGTCAATCGTTTATCGGGTCTTTCAACACCGTTACCGACATCAGCACCACAGTACCGTCAAACGGCGATGTAAACCCATATGGAGTAGCCCGTGTCCCAAAAAACCGGGGCAAACTTGTCAAGGACAGCTTCCTCGTCAGCAACTTTAACAACGGCGCCAACCTGCAGGGCACCGGCACCACGATCGTACAGATCGCGCCGAACGGCACGTTTTCCCTCTTTGCCCAGATTGACGCCGGCAAGGTATCGTGCCCCGGAGGCATCGGCCTCACCACCGCACTCGTGGCTCTGCGGAGCGGTTATGTGGTTGTGGGAAGTCTACCCACCAGCGACGGCACTTCGGCTACCGCCAAGTCCGGTTGCCTCATCGTTCTCGACAGCTGGGGCAATGTGGTGAAGACAATCTCCGGTCACCACATCAACGGCCCATGGGATATGACCGCCGTGGATGGCGGACGACTCGCCGCACTGTTTGTCACCAATGTGCTCAACGGCACCGTGGCTGCAAACGGAAGTGTCGTGAAGCATGGGACGGTTGTCCGCTTGCTAATGAGTTTCCAGGATCACAAGCCTCCTCAGCTTCTCGATAGCGACGTGGTGGCGGACGCCTTCCCGGAGCGCACTGATCCGGCGGCCCTGGTCATTGGCCCTACGGGAGTCGCTTTCGATGATCACAACGGCGTTCTTTACGTTGCGGACAGCCTGAGTAACCGCATCGCTGCCATTCCGAATGCTTTATTCCGCGAAAGGCCGTCTCACGGGGGTATCACCGTATCCGCGGGCGGCAAGCTCAATGACCCGCTCGGACTTGCCCTCACACCTAATCATCACTTGCTGGCCGCGAACGGAGACGATGGAAATATAGTTGAGGTCGTTCCCTGGAATGGGCATCAGGTCGCGTCAAAGCTTGTCGATAACACCGGCGGTCCACCGCCTGGAGGGGGCGCACTATTCGGACTCATTGCGGTGCGCGACGGAGTGTACTTCGTCGATGACGCGGCAAATACCTTTGACCTGCTGCACTAGTCTCGAACCGGGGGAATGCTCCGATTAGCCAGATAATCGGGGGCCGTTACCCCCGGCGTGAGTCGAGCGTCGGGAATCAGCTTTCCCGCTTGTATCGCCAGCGGCAGCACTCCGGCCCACACATCCAGCGCGTAATCTTCTTCCTCGTCCAGCGGAGGCCCAGTGCGGAGCTTCGCGGAGGCTTCTGTAATGGGCAACTTCAGCACCGCCGTCGCTTTCAGCTCCTGCGCCGAAGGCTTGCGCACATGCTCCCATCGGCCGGGCACTATGTTTTCGGCAATGACCCGCAGCGATTCGGTCTTTTCCTCCTCGCCTTCGACCGGCGTTGCCCGACCAAACACGACGACCGAGCGGTAATTCATGGAGTGGTGAAACGCCGACCGCGCCAGAACGATTCCGTCCAGCAGGGTGACCGTTACGCACACGTTGACTCCGCCGGCCAGCGTGCGCAACATGCGGCTCGCCGCCGAGCCATGCAGGTAGAGCGTGTTTCCCGCGCGGCCATAGCCGGTCGGAATCACATACGGCTGGCCCTCCACCACGAAGCCGACGTGACACAGAAAGGCCGCATCGAGGATGCCGTGAATTGTTTCCTGCGAATAGTCGCCGCGCTTGGGAAGCCGATTGATGCGGGTGCGGGATGTGGGTGCGCCAAGTGCCATGAGTCCTGCCCTCATTGAACAGATGATTCTATGGCAGAAGCGGCGGTCGCGGAAGGCTCAATCGAAAACTCAGGGTTCCGGTTCGAAAGATTCAGGCCCTGCAAATGCAGAACGCGCAGCCTGCGGGCTGCGCGTTTTAGCAGAAGCCAAACGGATTAGCGTCCGTAATGCGCGGCGTTCTTGGTCGTATAGTCGGCCCACTTCTCGGGCAGGTCGTCCGCGGCGAAGATCGCCGAAACCGGGCACACCGGAACGCAGGCGCCGCAATCGATACACTCCACGGGATCGATGAACAACTGGTCGCAGCCTTCAAAGTCGCCCTCGTCCTTTTTGGGATGAATGCAGTCCACCGGGCACGCGTCAACGCAGGCAGAGTCTTTGGTTCCAATACAGGGTTCAGCGATTACGTAAGCCATGACAAGTCCTCTTTGGATTTTCGAAGTGGTTCGACAGGACAATTGTACCGCGACTGCGCGACGCGCAAGAAAAATTGAAAGCGGTAGCTGAGCGAGAGGCGAAAATCGGGAAAACGGGCTGGACAGAATATGCGCGGATAACGTTTACTCATTTCGACACCTTTTCGGAGTTCCCATGCGCTTCTATTTCCATAATGTTTTGGTTCCTGCCGCGGCCTTCGTATTCGCTCTCACGGCGGCGGCTCAATCCGCATCCCCCGTCACGCTCGACATCCATGTCAACCAGGTGAAAGCCAAAGCCAGTCCCATGCTCTATGGACTGATGACGGAGGAGATCAACCACTCCTACGACGGCGGCCTGTACGGCGAACTCATCAGCAACCGCGAATTCCACGCGCATGACACCTGGCAGACCGCCATTGCGGATTGGCTGCCAGTCCAGCATGGCGACTCCATCGCTTCCTATGTACCCGACGAGAGCACCGGCCCCAGCACTGCTGTTTCCTACAGCCTCAAGCTGACCGTGGATCAGGCCAGCAACAAGGATCGCGCCGGCATTGCCAATAGCGGATACTGGGGGATTCCCGTCCGCCCCGATACAACCTTCAAGGGCTCGTTCTACGCCAAGGCCGGCGGCGAGAGCGGATCGATCCACGTCGCGCTGGTGAACAATAATACCGGCGTTGAAGCTGCTCACGCCGACGTGCCCGCGCTCACCAGTGATTGGAAACAATACAACTTCACCATGAAGACCAGCGGCGCGGTACAGGCGTCTTCGCTTTATCGGCTTGAAGTTACCGCAGGCCGCCCAGGAACCTTCTGGTTCAGCATGGTCTCGTTGATTGGGCCTACCTACCACAATCGCCCCAATGGCAACCGAATTGACCTGATGGAAAAGATGGCCGCCATGCATCCCACGTTCCTGCGCTTCCCGGGCGGCAACTATCTTGAGGGCAACACCATTAAGGAGCGCTTCGAATGGAAAAAGACCATCGGTCCGCTGGTGGACCGCCCAACACACCTCGGTCCGTGGGGGTACCGCTCCACCGACGGCATGGGATTGCTTGAATTTCTCGACTGGTGTCAGGACCTGCACATGCAGCCTTTACTGGCTGTCTATGCCGGATATTCCCTGCACGGGGAACATGTGAATCCCGGTGCAGACCTTCAGCCCTATGTTGATGATGCTCTGGACGAAATTGAATACGTCACCGGTAGCACCTCAACCAAGTGGGGCGCGGAGCGCGCGAAGGACGGCCACCCGGCTCCGTTCGCGCTCAAGTATGTCGAAATCGGCAATGAAGATTGGTTTGATCGCTCGGGCAGCTACAACGGCCGCTTTGAGCAGTTCTACAAGGCGATCAAGGCGAAGTATCCCGATCTTCAGCTCATTGCAACCACTCCCGTCACCAGCGTGAAGCCCGATATTCTCGACGATCATTTCTACAAATCCGCCGAGGAGTTCTACAAAGACGTGCACCACTACGACAAGACGGATCGCAACGGGCCAAAGATTTTCGTGGGTGAGTGGGCGACGCTGGAAGGTAGTCCAACGCCTGACTTTGGCGCTGCTCTCGGTGATGCCGCCTGGATGACGGGCATGGAGCGCAACAGCGACATCGTCATCATGTCCAGCTACGCCCCTATGCTGGCCAACATAAATCCGACCGCCATGCAGTGGAGTCCGAACCTTATCGGCTATAACGCAATGGAAAGCTACGGCTCGCCCAGCTACTACGCGCTTGTGATGTTCGGCGCATATCACGGTGACGAGATTCCTGATACCGAGCAGACCGGCACCGATCCGAAATTCTTCTACTCCGTCACGCGCGACACAAAGAATGACGAGGTGTACCTGAAGCTGGTCAACACTAGTTCCACCGCGCAACCGGTGGACATCAAGCTGGACGGCGCGTCTGACGTGAACCACATCGCCAATGTGGTTACGCTGAGCGCAAAGACCACTGTGGCCACCAACTCCATCGATCACCCAAAGAACATCCTGCCGGTCGAGTCGCGTTTCGAGCGCGCCTCGGCAAACTTCACCTACACGCTTCCGCCGTACTCGATTCAGGTGATTCGGGTGAAGGCAAAGTAAGCGGTCAGCGGTCAGAAAGAACTACGAATGCGGAAATCATTAAGGCTCCGGAAGTAATTCCCGAGCCCCTGCTTTTTCTGAACGCCGATCGCTGAACGCGGAACGCTTATTTCTTGACTACTTGAATCTGAAACAGCCGCGGCCACAGCTTGCCTGTCACAAACAGGCGGTTGTGCGCGGCGTCGTAAGCGATACCGTTCAGCACTGCTCCATCGCTTCGGACTTCGATTGAAGGCAAAATTCCGGACAGGTTGATCCAACTCAGCACCGTTCCTGTCTCGGGTGAAATGCGCGCAATCTTGTCCGTCATCCAGACGTTGGCGTAAATCTGGCCGTGAATGTATTCGAGTTCGTTCAGGTTCTTGACCGGCCTGCCATTGTCGGTCACGCGAAGACTGCGCACCTGCTCAAACGTGTTCGGGTCGAGGTAGTGAATCGTATCTGAACCGTCGCTCATGATCAGGTGCTTGCCGTCCTGCGTCAGGCCCCAGCCTTCCCAGGGATAATGAAACGTCCGCAGCAGCTTGAAAGTGGTGCGGTCATAAACAAACCCGATATGCGCCTTCCACGTGAGCTGAATGAGCGTGCTGCCCCAGTTGGTGAGCCCCTCGGCAAAGTACCGCGACGGCACGTCAATTTCCTTCAGCACTCGTCCGGATTCAAGGTCCTCTTCGCGCAGCGACGAATGCCCATTCAGGCCGGTGCTCTCGTAAAGGTGGCCGTCCAGATAAATCAACCCTTGCGTGAACGCCTGCGGGTCATGCGGGTAGGCGTGCAGAACGCGGTAGCTCTCGACGGGCGTTGCCGCCGCAGCCGATGCGCTAATACCCACGCCGACAATCAGCGCGCCAGCCAACCTCGCTACTCTCCTCGTCTTCACGCCTTCCCTTCCCGCTCCCGTTTGCGCGCTGCCCGTTTCGCTGCGAACTCCGCGGGCGTGGGAATTGGTTCAAGGTCTTCTCCTGCGAACATGGCGCGGAAGAAGCCGATCATTTCATCGCGCAGCAGTCCGTTGGTCGCCAGAATTTCCTCGCTGTTGAGCTGAAATGGGCTGCCATCATAGCGGGTCATGCTCCCGCCGGCTTCTGTGACCAGCAGTGCTCCAGCCGCCGTGTCCCACGGATTCAGGTTGAACTCCCAGTAAGCATCCAGCCGCCCGCAGGCGGTATAGGCCAGGTCCAGCGCCGCTGAACCCGCTCGACGGACACCGTGCGAACGAAGCGTGAACTGCTGGTAGAAGTAGACATTGGGATTGTCATGACGTTTGCGGCTGGGAAATCCCGTCGCCACCAGCGCTTCAGCCAACACGGGAGTTTTCGAAACGTGAATGCGCGATCCATTCAAATACCCGCCCCTGCCCTTTTCCGCCGTGAACAGCTCCTCACGCAGCGGATCGTAAATTACGGCGGCCACAAGTTCACCATCCTGCGAGGCGGCAAGCGACGGCGAGCGTTTTTCCAACCCCATCGAGACGCAAAATGCCGGGAATCCATGCGCGAAGTTGGTCGTTCCGTCCAGCGGATCGATGTACCAGCGATACTCGCTCTCCAGGTGTGACCGCGTTCCCTCTTCGCCGTAAACGCCGTGCGAAGGAAACACCTCATGCAGGCGTTCCACAATCAGCTTTTCCGATGTGCGGTCGGCAACCGTCACCAGGTCGACGTCGCCCTTGTATTCGGCGGTCACGCCCTGGTGGTAGTAGTCGCGCAGCAGGGCGCCTGCTTCCAGGGCGATCCGCGAAGCGGGGGCGGCAAACTCCAGTGCCTCCGTCGCGCTCATTGCGCGGCACCGGGCTCGGCCGCTCCGTCTTCCCTGGTCTTGCGCCGCCGCACGGCGTCTCCGCGGCGTGCCTGCTCGGAAATGGTGCGAATCTGCTGTTTGTAAATGAACAGATTGGGCTTGCCTTCCCGGGTCAGGCGAACCATGCGGTCATCGAAATACTCGATCCATCCCTGCACGCTTTCGCCGTCGCTCAGCTTCACATTTACCGGAATCTGCTTCTCGCTCAGGTAGCGCAGGTACAGCGCTTCCTGCCCCGTCTCGCCCACCGGCGGATTCTTTTTCTGCCTTCGCGCTTTATTCGTCACCGACATGAAAACATTCTAACGGCTACTGGCTATTGCCTGTCGGAGCGCGGCCGCTGGCTATTGGCTCCTGATTGGCCGCATCCGGGTAATAGCCGGTGCGGTTCTGCACAATATACGGTCCGTCACCCTTGGGCGTATGCGTCAGCTTTACGGAAATCTTCCGGAAGTTGCTGCCGCGGGCCGGCGGGTTCGGATAATAGCCGAGCAGGTATTGCGTCCGCAGATTTTCCGAAACCTTCTGGAACACCTGGCGCAGGTTGTTCGCGTTCGCATAAAACGATTGGCCGCCGGTCTCCTCGGATAATGAGATCATGGCATGCTCGCCCTCCGTATCCCGCCCCGCGTCAGCGGCGATCGGCACGTCGATGATGCTGTACACCATGATCTCGCCGCGGCGCGCCGCCTCCAGCGCCTGTCCGTAATCCACATCGTATTTGGTATTGCCACCGTCGGAAATCAACAGCAGCACCTTGCGTCCACGCCGGGGCTGCAATCGCTGCGACGCGAGATAGACAGCGTCATAAAGCGCGGTAGCCGGGCCAAAATCAAGATGATCCAGCCCTGCCTCAATCAATCGAACGTTGCACGTGAACGGAACTACCTCGCGAACGTCCGAGTTGAAATCCATGAGATCCAGTCGATCGGCCGGGCGTAGCAGCGCGCGCACAAATTCCTTCGCTGCATCTTTCTCCACCGGAATGTCCTTGCGGGTGCTGCCGCTGGTATCAATCGCCATCACAACCGACAGTGGAACATTCGTCTCG
>JBOGMA010000178.1:0-1669 GCA_050746465.1 Acidobacteriaceae bacterium | reverse complement strand
GGCCTGATCGGCGGATGGGCGGAAAGGCGTTTCCGCAATCCGCCGACGACTATCGTTCTTACCCATGGGCATTTTGACCACGTGAGCGCGGCATGCGAATTGGCGGAGAAATGGGACATTCCGATCTTCGCGCATCCGTTGGAATTCCCCTATCTGACCGGAAAACAGACCTATCCTGCACCGGATTTCAGCGCCGGCGGCGGACTGATGTCGCTTCTATCGCCGCTCTACCCTACGAAGCCGGTTGATCTGGGTGAAAGGCTTCAGCCTCTCCCCTCCGAGCAGGTTCCAGGTAGCCTGATGGCCATGCCGAATTGGACGATCGTGCATACGCCTGGGCATACGCCGGGCCACGTCTCGTTCTTCCGCCCCACCGACCGACTTATGATCGCCGGTGACGCGTTCTGTACTACCAAGCCTGAATCGTTCTTTGACGCCGCTATTACCCAGACACCGGAACTGCACGGGCCGCCTGCTTACTTCACTCAGGACTGGGATGCGGCCTCGCAGTCGATTCAAGTGTTAGCTGAGTTGGACCCCTTGATCGTCGCGCCTGGCCATGGCAAGCCGCTTGTGGGTGATGAAGTGGCTGGTCATCTACGTCAGCTTGCGGAGCAGTTTGCGACCCGCCGCGATAACAACCGAGCGGTCGCCTGATCTGCGCCCGGGCAACTGGGACCAATGAGGCTGGGATCGAACACCATGTCAAAGGACCTACTTGAACGAGCTACGGCATCCGAGGACCGCTCTGATCCGATGCCGCGCACAATGCTCGTCTTTGCTCATCCGGATGATGAAGTGGTGGCGTTGGGAGCGCGGCTGGGCCGCTTCTCCGAGGCGACTTTTGTGCACGTAACGGATGGCGCTCCGAAGAATGAGCGGGACAGCCGTGCCCACGGCTTCGCAACGCTCAACCAGTACCGCGAGGCTCGCGAACGGGAATTGGGCCAGGCGCTCATGCTTGCCGGCGTTGAGGATGCCGGACGGGTGCGACTGGAAATTCCCGATCAGGAAGCAAGCTTTCAGCTACCGCGGCTCACATCTCACATCGAACGGCTGTTGCTGGAGCATAGGCCGGAAGTGGTTTTCACGCATCCCTACGAAGGCGGCCACCCTGATCACGACGCATGTGCTTTCGCGGTTCACCACGCAATCTCAGTATTGCGAACACAAGGAAAAACCACGCCGGTGATCCTTGAAGGCGCTTTTTACCATGCGCGGAAATCAGGAATCGAACTGGGCTGCTTTCCGCTCTCGCCGCAGGGGGCCGCGGAGGTAGCATATATGCTTTCAGACGCAGAACGATTGCAAAAATGCGCGCTGCTCGCGTGTTTCGCGACGCAGCAACAGACGCTCAGCGGCTTTCCGCTGGATTTCGAGCGATTTCGGATCGCGCCTGATTACGACTTCTCTCAACCTCCGAACGGCGGTTCTGTTCTTTACGATCGCTTTCCGTGGGGAGTCGCCTCGACGCAGTTTTGCGCAATGGCGCGTGAGGCGCTGGAGATTCCATGCCTCTGACGGTCCTCAGCGTCGCTTATTCTTTCGCTCCCGTCGGCCCGAACGCCGTGGGCGGCGCGGAACAGATTCTCACGGAGTTGGACAGGGCGCTGATGGCCGCCGGACATCGTTCGCTGGTGCTCGCCTGCGAAGGCTCGCAAACAATGGG
>JBOGMA010000177.1:0-11937 GCA_050746465.1 Acidobacteriaceae bacterium | reverse complement strand
TCCACACTCCTTACCCAGCCAAAGGCTGTCCGGCTGATGACGCAGGGCAATGGGATGCGTTGGGATCGACTGAAAAAACACGTACAACGTCGTCACGCCATGGACCGAGCACAGGACGGCCCAGTCGCTGCTCCCTCTCTTCTCAAATGATCCGCTGATGACGTTCTCCGGCTCGTGCGCCGCGTACGTTTGGGGAATCATGCAGGCTATCGCGTCCAAAGCTTTTGCCACCTGTGCCGGTAGTTGTGGAAACGACGAAACCGGTAATAGCCGAATGCGATACCGCACATGCGCATGGCCGTCGATAGTCGCCAATCCGGTTTCAGCCTGCTCTGTGCGCGGCGCGGCCTTCACCTGCGCGCATGCCGCGACACCTGCGAGCGCGAAACAAAGACCGATGATGCAAGCGCGCATCCGCAAATCTAGTTCCTCAGGGCCTTTCCGGTTTTCAGCGTATAGGCGATGCGCTCTTGCGTTTTGCGCTCGCCGCAGAGCGAGAGAAACGCCTCTCGCTCCAGGTCGAGCAGCGCCTGTTCCGTGACGGGAGCGCCCGGTGTGACGTTGCCGCCGCACAGAACATGCGCGAGCCGCGTTGTCACCGTCGCGTCATGGTCGCTGATGTACTCGGCCCGGCGCATCATGTGGATTCCCAGCTTCATGTTTGCAAGCGCCGCGTCACCCGGCGCCGGGACCACCCGGGGAGACGGCGCGGCGTATCCAGCCTCGGCAAGAGCAACGGCTGCGGCTCGCGCGTCTTCGAGCAGGCGGTCCCGGTTCATTGTGATTCGATCCGCAGAAGAAAGAAATCCAAGATTGCGCGCCTCAGCCGCTGATGTCGAAGCTTTCGCCATGGCCATGGTTTCCAACCGCTGGCGCAGCGCGTGCTGAAGATCCGTAGAGCGCGCGAACTTCGCGGCATCCATTGTAAGATCCAGGTTTGAGGTCGCCTGAGCCGTGTCGATGGCGCGAAGCAGCATTTCCTTGGTGCCGCCGCCTGCCGGAATCAAGCCGACTCCGGCCTCGACAAGACCCATATAGAGTTCCGCGTGCGGTTGGCGTTGAACGGCATGCAGCGAAATCTCGGTTCCCCCGCCCAGACACAGGCCGAACGGAGCAGCTACCACAGGCCGAGGGCAGAACTTGATTGCCTGCGTCATGCGCTGAAAGGCTCGCACGGAAAGCTCGACGTCATCCCAATCGCCTTCCTGCATAGCGAGCAGAAGTTGCATCAGGTTGGCGCCCACAGAAAAATTATCTGCGCGCGAGCTGATGACGAAGCCCCTGAAATTGCGCACTGGGTCGCCGTCGCGAACCAGCGTCTGCGTGACCAGCGAAACGATATCGTCGCCAATTGCATTTTTGGGCGAGTGCAGTTCGAGCAGGCCAATTCCCTCACCTATATCGAGGAGCGAACAACCGGGATTTCTGCGAACAACATTTGCGTTCTCAAGCAGGGACGGCGCGGCGCTCGCGACAAGCTCGCCCTTGCCCGCGGCGGCGCGCATGGCGAACGGCCCCATTTCCCAATTGAAGCCGGCCTGCACGGCGCGGTCCACGTCGGCAGGCGAGTCGGCGATTTCCGGCTGAACCCGCGCGGCGTAATCCCATATGCTGGTGAGCAGCGGAATCAGAAACGCCGAGGCCCTGTCCTTCCCCGCGTCAGAGCCAAGGATCAGCCGCAGTCGCTCGCCCAACGACTGCGCGTTCTTCGCCAATTCAATGGACGGAAACTTTGGACGCTGCGCCGGATGGTATTCCAGCGTGTGCCAATCCAGCGCCTGCCGTGCCTTCGGGTCCCCGGGATCTTTTTTGTAGAAGCCTTGACCGGCCTTATCACCAAGCCACCGATTTTGCAGCATTGTTTCTAGAAAAGCTGGAAGCTCTGCCGCGCTGGCATCCTCGCTGCGAGATTCCGCAAAGTTTTTCGCGACGTGCGCGAGCACATCGATGCCCACCATATCGGCAAGGCGAAATGTCCCGGTACGCGGCCATCCGATGACGGAACCAGTCAGCGCGTCGACTTCTTCAATGCCCAGGTTCTGCTCCTGCATCAGCCGCAGGGCCGTCAACATGGAGAAAACGCCGATGCGGTTGGCAATGAAGTTCGGCGTGTCGCGCGCGAAGACCACAGTCTTGCCGAGCCGCCGGTCCGCGAAATCCGCAATCGCATGCGCAAGCGCGCGGTCGGTTTCCGCTGTGGGAATAATCTCCAAAAGCCGCATATAGCGCGGCGGATTGAAGAAGTGCGTTCCAAACCAGCGGCGGCGAAACTCCGGCGGGGCGTTTTCGGCGATGGCCGTAATGGGCAGCCCGCTGGTGTTCGTTGTCACGATTACTTCGGGGGCAAGATGCGGCTGGATTTTTTCGAGCAGCAATTGTTTTACGGCCAGATTCTCAGCGACCGCTTCAATGATCCAGTCGCAGGTTGCAAGCTGCGGCAGGTCGCGGTCGAAGTCTCCGGGCGTGATTAACACGGCGGACGCGGGCTCGTAGAATGCGGCCGGTTTCGCTTTCAGCAGTGCATTGATGGCTTGAGCCGCGAGCGACGGCTCGCCTTCGGGCTGCGCCAGATCAAGCAGCAGTACGGGGACACCCGCATTCGCCAGATGCGCGGCGATGCGCGACCCCATGGTTCCCGCTCCGAGAACCGCGGCACGCCGCAGCAAAGGCTGCCGGCCTCCCTCCTGCAACGAATCTTCCCACTGGTTCGGCACGCGGGCAGGATACGTTTGCACAATGGCAAGGGTCAAGACGTGGACAGCCGAACCTTTCGCTGACAGCCTACCCAAAGCCGCCGTAACATTAATTTTCCTGAAGGAGGCCAACTTGATTCGTTGCCTAAGCTCTCTGGCGCTTGCCGCTGTCTTTTCCATCACCGCTGTCGCGCAGATCAATCACTTCACTCCCCCTAAGACTCATTGGCCGGTGAAGAATGGCAACTATACAGTCCACGATTTTCATTTCAAATCGGGCGAAAGCATCCCCGAGCTAAAGCTGCACTACCTCACGCTGGGCACGCCACACCGCGACGCAGCAGGACATACGGACAACGCTGTCCTGCTGCTGCACGGAACCGGCGGCAGCGCCTGGTCGCTGCTCAACCCCGTTTTCTCCGACGTACTCTTCGGCCCCGGTCAGCCGCTCGACATCAACAAATATTTCATCATCCTCACGGACGACATCGGACACGGCGAATCCAGCAAGCCGTCTGATGGGCTGCGAATGAAGTTCCCCCATTACGACTACGACGACATGGTTGCCCTCCAGCATGCCACGCTGATGAACGGGCTTCATGTCGATCACCTGCGGCTGATCCTGGGAACATCAATGGGCTGCATGCAGGCCTTCGTCTGGGGTGAGACTTATCCCACGTTTTCAGACGCACTCGCGCCCTTCGCCTGCCTTCCCATTGAGATTGCCGGCCGCAATCGCATGTGGCGCTACATGGCCATGCAGATGATTCGCAAAGATCCTGCCTGGGACAACGGCAACTACAGCAGCGAACCGAAAGAAGGGCTGCGCGGCGCAGCCGATTTGCTCATCGTTGCCGGCTCCTCGCCGCTGCAGATGCAGAAACACTACCCCACCCGGGTCCAGGCGGAACAGTATATCGATCGCGTGACCGACTCCATCATCGCCCACACCGATGCCGATGATTTTCTCTACTACTTCAACGCCTCGCGTGACTACAATCCGGAGCCGAAGCTGAGCACCATTACCGCGCCTGTTCTCTGGATCAATTCCGCCGACGACTTCATAAACCCGCCGGAGCTCGGCATAGCCCAGAAGCTCGTTACCAGGATGCCGCACGCAAAATTCATCCTGATCCCCATTTCCGACCAGACCTATGGGCACGGCACCCATACTCACGCCGCCGTCTGGAAGAACTACCTTATTCAACTGCTGAATGAAACCGCGGAGAAGTGATGCCGGGTCGTCTCCCACATGCATCTGATTCGGGGGTATGCTAAATGCCATGGTCAGGGAACGAGCAGGCGCGCCGGCGGGCGTGATCGTTGCGGCGGTGGTGCTTGGAGTGATGGCGTTCATCGCCCTGCTGATTGCCGCCTGCGCCGCTTACGTGATGTTCGCCACCAACAGCGCGCTTATACCACGCATTCCGTCCGTGCGCATGGTTGCCGGTGGGGTGGACGCGCTCATCATCGCGCTCGTCATACTGTCGGCGGCCACTATTATCGGGCTGTTTCGCCTCAAGGTATGGTCGCGCTACTCGATGTCGGTGCTTGGCCTTCTCGATCTGCTGGTTTTCGGTATCATGACGGTGGGAGTGCTGGTGGCGCGGGCCAAGTCCGGAATGGCCGCGATGAGCATTCCCAATAATCCAGGGTTAACGCTGGGCGAAATCATGGCCGGGCTCGCCTGCCTCTACGGCGTCCTCGCTCTCATCGGCGTGTGGTGGATGATCTACTTCAACACCGAGCGCATTCGGTTGGTCTTTGCCGAGCCTTGCGCCGAGGAGCCGCTGGTCATCAATGACGCCAGCGCCACCAATAACAAATCTTTCCTGGGATTGAGTTAGCCCGCCGCACCCACTCTGTACACGGGCGGCGAAAATGCGATAGCTTCAATCTGTGCCCGCACCGCTGCTCGTGGGCGCGTTTTGACTTCATCTTCCGCTCGAGGTCCGAATGAAAATTTTTCCTGCCCGCATGGCTGCACTGGCCTGTTGTGTGCTGTTTGCTCTCACCTGCGCCGCGCAAAACGTTCAGCAGGAGCTTGCGAAATTTGAGAAGCGCGTCACCGTCAAGGTGCTCCCCAATGGGCTAACTCTGATCATCTGCCAGCGGCCCGAGGCTCCGGTCTTCTCCTATTTCACAATTGTCGACGCGGGCGACGCCAACGACCCCAGCGGCGAGTCCGGCATGGCGCACATGTTTGAGCATCTTGCCTTCAAAGGCACCAAAGACCTCGGCACTACCGACTACGCGGCGGAGAAAGTTGCCCTCGCTAAAGTTGAGGCCGCCTACGCCGCCTATGACCGCGAATACCGCAAACAGGTAGGCCGCAGTCCAGAGAAGCTGAAGGAACTGCACGCGAAATTCGAGGCCGCCGAGCACGCCGCGAACAAATACGTAATTCCCAACGAATTCACCGAAATTGCGCAAGCCAACGGCGCTACCGGCCTGAACGCCGAAACCAGCCTTGATGCCACGCAGTACTTCTGGAGCATGCCTTCCAACCGCCTCCAGCTATGGGCCTTCATGGAGAGCGACCGCATTGCCAATCCGGTGCCGAGGCAGTTCTATCGCGAGCGCAACGTGGTGATGGAAGAAAAGCGGATGCGCGTTGACTCCAATCCCATCGGCTACATGGTGGAGCAGTTCCTGGCGACAGCGTATGTCGCGCACCCCTACGGGCGTCCCGGAGTGGGATGGGAAAGCGAGCTAAGCCAGATCACCGCAACAGAAGCTGACGCCTTCCACAAAAAGTATTACGTGCCCTCAAACATTGTCATTGCCGTCGTCGGCGACGTGAAGCCGTCGGACCTGTCCATGTTGGAGAAATATTTCGGAGCCATCCCCGCCGGCCCCAAACCTGAGGCGATGACCACCGTTGAGCCTCCCCAGAAGGCGGAGAAATCGGTTGTCCTCAAGGGGCCCACGCAGCCGCTGTACCTTGAGGGCTACCACCGGCCGGACTATCGCTCTCCGGATGACGCCGTTTACGACGCGATCCAGGACATCTTCTCCAATGGCCGCACGTCGCGGCTCTATCGCTCCCTGGTGGAAAAGCAGCAGATCGCAGCTGAGGCCGAGGGCTTCACTGGATTCCCCGGAACCAAATTCCCCAGCATGTTCGCGTTCTTCGCCGTGCCCAATGCCGGACACACGCCGGAGGAAATGCGCACCGCCATTCACAAGGAAATTGAAAAATTGAAGACCACTGACGTGACCGACGCGGAACTCGAGATGTTCAAGACCCGCGCGCGCGCCGACTTGCTGCGCGGCCTGAATGACAACCAGGGAATAGCCGAACAACTGGCACTTTATCAACTGCGCTACGGCGATTGGCGCGAGCTTTTCAATCAGCTCAATAAAATCGACGCCGTGACCAAGGCTGACATTCGCCGCGTGGCCAACGAGGTCTTCGTTCCCAGCAATCGCACCTATGCCATGGTCGAATTCCAGGCTCCGCAGCAAGGACCGTCCGCTACTCCTGCCTCGCCGCAAACACAACCCGGTCCACATCCTGCTCCGCCTCCACCGCCCAAAACCTCCGCGAAGTCCCCAGGAGGTGCGCGATGAACTGGAAGCATTTGACCGCTGTTGCCGCACTCGCCTTTACCTGCTCCCTCGTGCCCACCTTCGCGCAGGAGTCCACCGTTGCCGTTCCGCCGGAAGTGAAGAAGGAGCAGCCGCCTAAACCATGGGAGAAGATTCCCGTGCCGCCGCTGCACGCCTTTCACCCGCAGCAGCCTACGCGAATTGAGCTGAAGAACGGGCTCGTGATCCTGTTGCAGCCGGACCACGAGCTGCCCTTCATCAACGGCGCCATCACCATTCGCGGCGGCTCGCGTGATGTGCCCGCGGACAAGGCTGGGCTCATCGACCTGTACGGCTCAGCTTGGCGCACCAGCGGCACCGCCACCCAGTCAGGCGACCAGCTTGACGACATCCTCGCCGCCAAAGCCGCGAGTGTCGAGACCGACGGCGATATTGACTCCACTTCCGTCTCCTGGTCCTGCCTTAAGAAGGACGAGGATCAGGTCTTCGGCATTGCGGTCGATCTGCTGGAGCATCCCGACTTCAAAGCGCAAATGCTGATGCTGGCCAAGAAGCAGGAAGTTGCGGGCATTGTCCGCCGCAATGACCAGGCATCCGCAGTTGCGCGGCGCGAGGCCGCCATCCTCGTCTACGGCAAGCAGAGCCCTTACGCCCGCCAGCCGGAGATCGCCACGGTCATGGGCATTTCGCTCGACGACCTGAAGGCATGGCACGCAAAATCGCTCACCGCGAACAACATCATCGTTTCGGTTTCCGGCGACTTCGATCCCGCGGCGATGGAAAAATCTCTTCGCGCCGCTTTTGAATCGCTGCCTCGCGGAGCCGCGTGGCCCAAACCGGCTGGCGAATTCCATGGGCCTACTCCAGGCGTCTATTCTGTCAACAAAACTGACGTCGACCAGAGCAATATCTGGATCGTCGGCCTGGGCACTAAACGCAACAATCCTGACTATTACGCGCTGACCGTGATGAACCAGATCTTCTCCGGCGGCTTCGGATCCCGGCTCTTTCAGGATGTGCGCACCAAACAGGGCCTCGCCTACGCAGTCGGCGGAGCCTACGGCGCGTCCTTTGACCACCCCGGCATGTTCTACACCGCGGCCTCAACCAAGAGCGCGAGCACCGTCCAGACCACCAAAGCCATGCTCGACGAAATTCATGATTTGAAGACCGAGCCATTTACGCAGGCGGAACTGGCCAGCGCCAAAGACCAGCTTCTCAATTCCTTCATCTTCCATTACGACAGCAAAGACAAGGTGCTTGCCCGGGCAGTAGAACTCGAGTTTTACGGCTATCCGGCCGACTTCCTCACCAAGTACCGCGCCGGAATTGAGTCCGTCACCCTCGCGGATGTGGAACGCGTGGCGAAGAAATACGTCGATCCGGCAAAGCTGGCGGTCCTGGTCGTAGGCAACGAGTCGCAGTATCAAACGCCGCTGTCCACGCTCGACCTCGGCACCGTCCACCCGCTCGACATCACCATTCCAATGCCCGCTGCTTTACGGCAGCAAATGCGAGGAGCGGGACCGGAATAAAAAGAGCGTGCCCTGCTTCTCGACGAGACGGGGCACGCCGTCGGTGCTGTACCCTCTTGCTATGAAGCTGGCAATTCTGATTATGGGGGCAGGCAAGGGCACGCGACTCAAGTCCAGGCGCCCCAGGATTTTGCACGAAATTGGCGGCAATTCCTGCTCAAGTTTGCGGGCGGCGTGCACATGCTAAGATAAATCGCCAATGAAACAACCATCGGCATCTTCCTCAAATTATGGGATAAAGCCATTCCTCATCGGATGGGTCATCTGTCTTTTTGCACTGGAATTAGTTGGGCATCATTTTATGCTTAACCAGTCAAAGGAGCTCTACGATTTCCCGCAGTTCTATGCCGCCGGATACCTGGTCCGAACCCATCCATCTCACTTGTATGATCTTGCGCAGCAAGGCTCATTGCAGCACGCAATATTGCCGATCCGAGCATTTCTGCCCTATTACCATCCGAGCTATCATGCCCTGCTCTATGCTCCATTCTCACTTCTGAGTTACCGCACTGCCTATTCTGCAATTGTTGTTTTCAACATGCTGATGGTGATGGGTGCGTTTTTCGTGGCTCGTCCTATCTTTTCCTCCGTGATTCCGTGGTGGCAACCACGACCGGGCCTGATGCTCTTCATATTCGTTCCATTGTTGAATGCCGTGATGCTTGGGCAGGACTCCACTTTGTCCTTGTTACTCTACTGCCTCACGTGGCGACAATTGCAATCAGGAAAAGATATGAGTGCCGGGTTTTTCCTGGCGCTCGCCCTCTTCAAATTCCAAATCGTCCTCCCGATCGCCATGCTGGTAGCGATACGACAAGGTTGGCGATTCACGAGCGGATTCCTCATCACGGCTTCAGGAATCGCGCTACTCTGCTTCGGAATCGTAGGAGCAGCGGGAACAAGGGAATATGTTCGGCTCCTGTTAGCCGGCGCAGCTGTCGATAAAAGCATAGTTGCGCAGCACGTAATGGGCCTTTCCCCTTCCCTTGCAAGAACGAACATCGCCGGTTTGCTCTACGCCTGCGCCGGGCGGTTCCGACCATCACATATGGCGTTCAATGTGCTCGTTGCTATCTGCTCTTTAGCCGTGTTCGCGTGGTGTGCCCGAATCATTCGCCACGTCGAACTAAAAGCTGCCTTTGCTATCGCCATTCTTTGTGGCCTATTAGTGAGCTACCACCTTCTTAATTATGACCTCACGCTGGCGCTTCTCCCTGTCGCACTTTTAGCCGGGCGTACTCATCGATATATCCTTCTTGGATTGTTCGGCCTGCCGATAATACTTGGTCGCTTCGGGACAAGCTCCTTTTTCCTTCTGGCTATTCCACTTCTGGCGATGCTCATCTACACGATCGCCACGAGCTCGAAATCAGCATTATTGACCACCATGGCCTCTCAGAGTAGTCCAGCCTGACACTTGACCCCGGTGCCGCCCTCTTGGTAGCGCATGAAAAGGGGGTTTGTCACCTTTGGTGCCGTCAAAGGTTTGCTCATGGTCAGTACAGACTGGACACTGTAGAATTTGCCGTAATTGGCACACCATGGATCGGCTCATAAACCCTGATACCAAACCGTTTTTTCAGCGATGGTTCGTATATTTGCTGGTCATGGAACTGATCGGCGCCGCACTTGCCCACTTCGGCATGTTAGGGCGATTTGATTTCCGATCGTTCTACGCGGCCGGATATCTGGCAAGAACCCAACCCGCGCATCTGTACGACTTGACGCGCCAGATTTGGGCGCAGCATGCCCTCGTATCGCCGAAGGGCTTTCTGCCCTTTTATCACCCCGCATACGAGGCGCTAATATACGCGCCATTTTCATTGTTGAACTATCAGTACGCATACTCGTCTTTTCTTGCTCTTAATATGCTTCTATTGCTTGCGGCGTTTTTCGTGGCGCGCCAGGTATTTTCCGTTCCAATAGAGATTTGGCAGCCGCAACCCGGCTCCATGTTCTTCATATTCCTTCCCCTGCTTATAGCCGCCATGCAGGGCCAGGACTCGATTCTGCTTTTATTGTTGTGCTGCCTCAGTTGGAAAGAATTAAGAACCGGCAACGACGTATTCGCCGGAGCGTTGCTCGCGCTTGCGCTCTTCAAATTCCAGATCGCTATTCCAATCGCAGTGCTCGTCGCCGTCAGGAAAGGACGACGATTCTCCGCGGGATTCCTTGCCACGGCATCGTTGCTTGTCCTGCTTTGCTTTGGAATTGCAGGTCCGGGTGGCATGACATCCCTGTTTCACATCCTGACCGGGGCGGTCTCCGCGACGGATCAGAACCATTCACTCCTCCAAAATGGAATGGGAATTTACCCTTCGACCATGCCGAACATAGCCGGGCTTTTCTATGCCTGCGGAGGACGATTCTTGCCAGGACGGCTGAGTTTTGCCGTGGTTGCCGCCTGCTCGGCCGGATTATTTCTGTGGTGTGCACGCGCGGTTCGCGCGGCGGAAGAGGATACCGCATTTTCAATTGCCATACTCTGCGGTTTATTGGTGAGTTATCACGCCATCATTCACGACCTCACCCTCGTACTTCTACCAATCGGGCTTCTCGCTCGGCAGGCGAATCGACATATTATCCTGGCTTTGTTCGCCTTGCCTGTCGTGCTGCTTCCTTTTGGGTCGAATGCGTTCTTCGTTCTGGCCGTACCCGTAGGAGCGATGCTAATCGGCGCGATTCTCTCACGAACGAAATTGACGAGCACGGACCCTGCACCGACCACTGCAATTTCCACCTGAGTTCTACGCCCTATTCCGCCACCGCCAAACCTTGTACCCTGTTGCTATGAAGCTGGCAATTCTGATTATGGCGGCGGGCAAGGGCACGCGTCTCAAATCCAAACGCCCTAAAGTTCTGCACGAAATCGGCGGCAAGCCACTGCTGCGGCACGTCATCGCCGCTGCGGCGCAAATCGTTCCACCGAACGACATATTTGTCGTCGTAGGGCACGAGGCCGCCCGTGTCGAGGCTTCTGTTAAGGACACCCAGGTACACTTTGTCCAACAAACCGAGCAGCGCGGAACCGGACACGCCATCCAGTCCGCGCAGTCCGCGGTTCACGGCTATGATTCGATCATCGTCCTCTCCGGGGATGTGCCGCTGCTTCAATCCGAAACCATCGCGCAGCTACGCGATTTTCACCTGGAACAACGCGCCGCGATGACTATCCTCACTGCGTCGCCAGCCGACCCAACAGGGTACGGCCGCGTAATTCGGAAAAAATCGGACTCGCCCGAAGTCACAGCCATCATCGAGCAGAAGGCGCTCACGCCCAAACAGCAGGACATCCGCGAAATCAACTCCGGAATTTACGCCTTCCAGTCTGCACCGCTCTTCGCGCACGTTCACGAGCTGACCACCGAAAACGCCCACGGCGAATACTACCTGACCGATGTCGCCGGAATCCTCGTCAAGTCGGGCGAGCGCGTTGTCGCGCTCGAAGCCGCGAAGCCCGTTGAAGTGCTGGGAGCCAACACCATTGCGGAAATGATGGATCTAGACCGTGAGCTTCGCATGCAGACTGCCCGGCGATTGATGGCCCAGGGCGTGACGATCCTGCGCCCGGACACCTCGGTCATCGACACTGGTGTCCAGGTTGGACCCGACACCGTTATTGAGCCGTTCGTTCAACTGCTCGGCGAAACGAAAATCGGAGAAGACTGCCGTGTCCGCTCCTATTCCGTCATTGAAAATTCATTGATTGCCGATCATGTGACCATCCGCCAGGGCTGCATCATTTCCAACTCGCATATCCAGCGCGGGGCGCTCATCGGCCCCTACTCGCATCTCCGTCCGGAAACGGAAGTCGGCGAAGGCGCGCACGTCGGCAACTTTGTCGAAACCAAAAAGGCGAAGCTCGGCAATGGCTCCAAGGCCAACCACCTCACCTATCTGGGAGATGCTGAGATCGGCAGCAATAGCAATATCGGAGCGGGCGTCATCACCTGTAACTATGACGGTATCAATAAACATCGCACGCTCATCGGCGACGGCGTCTTCGTCGGCAGTGACTCCACTCTGGTTGCTCCCCTCACCGTCGGCAATGGAGCCTACATCGCAGCGGGTTCCTGCATCACGGAAGATGTGCCCGAAGATGCTCTTGCGCTCGGTCGCGCGCGGCAAACTACAAAGGAAGGGTGGGCGGCGTCAAA
>JBOGMA010000176.1:0-3426 GCA_050746465.1 Acidobacteriaceae bacterium | reverse complement strand
GCGTTGCGCTTCATCTTGTCGAGGGCATAGCCCATCATCGCTTTTTTGACGACCACCTTCCTGCCGCCAAACATCTCGACCAGCGCCTGCTCCCGGGCATCTTTCATCGCCTGGCGCGCGAGTCCATCAGCCCATGCTTCAATGCCGTAGAAGGGAAGCTCGGCCAGGTCGTTCAGCACCTGCTGATTGATCGTCTCGGGTATTCCAAAAAGCTGCTTGTCGAGGGTCTCGACGGCTTTCTGGCGGTTTCGATCGCTGAGCATCCACCTCGGCTTGCCACCCATGCCGTCGTACCCTTTGCTCATTTTCCACTGGTGCAGCGCGAGCTTTAATTTCTGCAGGTCCGCGTCCGAATGTGTCTTTTCGTATCGCTCCAGGCAGTTGTCAACCCGCCTCAGATACTTGCTTCTTACTTTGAAGGAAACATCGGTTAACTTCTTCCAGGTCTCATACCTCATCACATACGCCATCATCGTCCTCGGGGGTGAAGCGGATGGGCTTCAAAAATGTGCAGCTTTTCCGGTGGCAATTTTATTCTAACGAGAGGCAAAAGACCATGAAATCATGGTGGTACCAACGTTGGCTGCTTGAGAAGTAGAGTCCCAAGCACAGTGGTCGCGTGACCGGGGCGCGTGAACGCAAGATCAAATTGCGAAGCTTCTGATTCCCTGACTGTGTAACAATGGCTGGCGGAAACTGTTTTCCCGACGCACGTTCAGGAGGTATTCGCCAGATGCGCTCAGTTACCGCTCTCATTGCTGTCATCGCCATGGCCGGCACGCTTTCTCTTGGGGCGCAGACCGCCCCTCCCGCCGCGGCTCAATCGAACGCGATGCAACACCGGGAGCGCCCGCGGCCGAAAAATCTGCAGGTGCTGCCGAAGGACATCTCAAACAGGGACCTGATTGCCACGATGCGCGGCTATACCGCGGCGCTCGGCGTGGAGTGCTCGTTCTGCCACGCGCAGAATCCGCAGACGCATCGGCCGGATTTTGCTTCCGACGCCAACCCTCATAAAAACGTGGCCCGGACCATGATTCGCATGTTGAACGAGATCAACACAAAATATCTCGCCACGGCGGATCCGGATGCGCCAGTGAAGTCCGCAAGCTGCGGAACCTGCCATCGTGGAAACGCTTTGCCGCCGCCGTTTGACGCCGGTAAACCGCACGGGGACTGAAAGGCGTTTCGAACTAAAGCTGCGTGAGGTGTCGCCTGAGCGCCCGGGTGAGCTTGTCGGAACCCCGAGGGAAGATTGCATCCCCGGCGAGGCCGCTGGTCTGTAGCAGAGGGTCGGCAATATATCCGACGAATTGCCGCGGGTCCTGGTACTTGAGCCGGAGAGCAGTATGGATGGCGGCTTCGACCGCCTGCGGTCCTGAAACTTCCAGCAACACCATGGAGTGGCGCTGCTGCTCCCACAGGTCCTCTAACTCGTGATAGCCTGCGGCGAGCTCCACGCGAAAGCCCGCTTGGGAAAGCGCCTGCTGGAGAATGATGGCGGTTCTTGCGTTGTCTCCCGCCATGAGGATCTGAGGTGGTTCGGCTTGTTTGAAAGTGGTCGCATTTGATTGATTTTTGGTCATGGGGCTGCTTTCTCCCTTTTCTTGTGTTCGTGCGTTTTGGATTGGCGGATATATGAAAGTGCTTCCATCCGCAAAAGACAAACAAGGGGCAAGCCGCATGCCATCCTGATTCAGACGTAAGCCGCTCATTAGAATAGACTTGATCGCTCCCTCCCCAAAGCAACCATTTTCTTGCTGGAACTTCGTTCCTGCAAAGGTGAAATTTTGGCTATAGGGTTGGAAAGTGTTGCAATGCAGGGAATAGGCGCGCTTTGGATGGTCTTCGGGAGGATGGGGTTTGATCCACGCAGAAATGATGTTCGGAATTTGGATGAACGGGATCAGCGGCCCGGCGGGGGCGGCCTGGCATGAGCTGCACTCGACCTATGTCCGATTTTCGCTGCTGGCGCTGAGCTCAATCTTCTTTTTAGTCGATCCGTTCGCGGCGATTCCATCATTCATCGCCATCACGGCCGGAACAGAGCCGGCGCGGCGTCGCCGGATGGCTCTGAAGGCTTCGCTGACCTGCTTGATTGTGCTCACTTCGTTTGCCCTGGCCGGGCAGTTGATCTTCAGAATGTTTGGCATTACGCTGCCGGCTTTTGAAATTGCGGGCGGGCTGATCCTGCTGCTGATCGGGCTTGATATGCTGCAGGCCAAGCGTTCGCCTACGCAGGAGTCGTCGGGCGAGACGCTGGAAGCCTCGCAGAAGGAAGACGCCGGAATTGTGCCGCTGGGGATTCCTATGCTGGCCGGGCCGGGAGCGATTTCGAGCGTCATGGTGCTGGTGGGGCAGTCTCCCGACAAGTGGCACATGGCGGCGATTCTGATTTCCATTGCGGTGACGGCAGCGGCCAGCTACGCGGTGCTGAGCGGAGCGAACCTGCTGCGGCGGATTCTGGGAGAGACAGGAATCCGGATTCTGGTGCGCATTATGGGCCTGCTGCTGGTGGCGCTTGCCATGCAGTTTTTCGTGAATGGGCTGACGGATTTAGGCGTGATTGCGAAGGGCGGCTAAGCAGGGACGGGCGCGTGGTGATGGAAGGGCTGAATCATCGATGTTTTTTCAACAGCTTTGATCGGTTTTCAACAGTTGCGGAAAGGGCGGCGGACAGGTAAGATTCATCTTGTCGCTTCGGTAATTGGCGGGCTGGCATACGGCACTCGGACGAGTTGCACGGGAGATGCCGGTGTGCTAGAGTAAGAAGCGATCAGGAAGACGTTGCAAATGGCTTCGCCGGGCGGTTTCAATCCGCCACCTTGAAGGCGGAGCGGGTGTTCGAGAGGCGCAGGGCGCCGTTCTTAAGCGAACAATCCAATTGCAAGCGAGGGGGAGGAAAGCTCCTCTCAAATTTATGCGGTCTGAGGACCGGGCCTTTGGCAGCGGATGTTGTCCGAAGGCGGATCTTTCAAAGTTTGGCGTTGCATGTGGGCTGGTGATTCCGCAAAAAAATTGCGGATCAGTTTGACAGAGCCACCGCGTTTCGATAGTCTTAAAAAACGCGCTTAAATGCAGCGCAACAAGTTCGAGGACCACAGCGAGGCTGTGTTTCTTGATCCAAAAGCGGCCCGCTCAGGCGGTAACCGGCGATGGATCTTTGACAATCAGGTTGAACATGCCAGTCGTGAGAATGGAAGAAGATCGGTTTGATCATTCTCACAAGATAGTCCTTCACGATCTTTCGAGCATCGTGAAGGCGGTTACTCCGGCGACCTCCGTCGTCCGGTTGTAACTTCAGGTTTCAAACGAGAGTTTGATCCTGGCTCAGAATCAACGCTGGCGGCGTGCCTAACACATGCAAGTCGAACGAGAAAGTGGAGCAATCCATGAGTAAAGTGGCGCACGGGTGAGTAACACGTG
>JBOGMA010000175.1:0-7849 GCA_050746465.1 Acidobacteriaceae bacterium | reverse complement strand
CCCTGGAGCAGCCTTCGCTGTTCCAGATCGCAACGAAGCAGGAGATTCCGATTGAGAACTCGCTGTTTCCCAACCCGTTCAGCATTGGCAGGGCCGAGTGGTGGAAGGACAGCCGCGGATTTACATTTGACTACAACCAGCGCGGGACCCAGCTTTACCGCATCATCGAAGTAGACGCCAACACCGGCAAGGCGCAGGCGCTGATCACCGAGCAGAGCAAGACCTTCGTGGACTATGAGCCGCTGCGCGACAACCAGTACGACAACGGCTCGATCTATCGCCACGACGTGAACGATGGGCAGGAGATCATCTGGGCGTCGGAGCGCGATGGGTGGAAGCACCTCTACCTCTATAACGGCAAAACCGGCGAGGTGGAGAACAAGATCACCAAAGGCAACTGGGTGGTGCGCGCCGTGAACTACGTGGATGACCAGAAGCGGCAGATCTATTTCGAGGCCAGCGGGATGAACGCCGGCGAGGACCCGTACTTTGTCCACGCCTATCGGATCAACTTTGACGGCAGCGGGCTTACGCCGCTGACTCCGGAGAAGGTGGACCATCATGTGGTCTTCTCGCCGGATGGCAAATACTACGTTGATCTGGCGTCTACGGTTGATACTGCTCCGGTGATGAAGCTCTATGAGACCTTGGACAACAAGGAACTGATGACGGTGGAAAAGGCCGACATCAGCAAGCTGGTCGCCGCCGGATGGCAGGCTCCGATGGTCTTCACGGCCAAGGGGCGCGACGGCAAAACCGATATCTGGGGCATCATTAACAAACCGGCGCACTTCGATCCTTCGAAGAAGTATCCGGTGGTTGAGTCCATTTACGCGGGGCCGCAGGGGTCGTTTGTGCCTAAGACCTTCTCGACGCGAGTTCAGCCGCTTACGCAGCTTGGGTTCGTGGTGGTGCAGATCGACGGCATGGGGACCAACAACCGCTCGAAGGCCTTCCATGATGTGGCGTGGAAGAACCTGAAGGACTCTGGGTTCCCGGACCGCATCCTGTGGCATAAGGCCGCGGCGGCGAAGTATCCCTGGTACGACATCTCGCAGGGCGTGGGCATCTTTGGAACCTCGGCCGGCGGGCAGGACACGCTGAGCGCGCTGCTGTTCCATCCCGAGTTCTACAAGGTGGCGGTGGCCAACAGCGGATGCTACGACAACCGCATGGACAAGATCTGGTGGAACGAGCTATGGATGGGCTGGCCGGTTGGCCCGCAGTACGCGGCATCGTCCGACGTGGATAACGCCTGGCGGCTGCAGGGCAAGCTGATGCTGGTGATGGGCGAGATGGACACCAATGTCGATCCCTCATCGACCATGCAAGTGGTGAACCAGCTCATCAAGGCGCACAAGACCTTCTCGCTGCTGGTGGTTCCGGGCGCAGGGCATGGCACGGGCGGAAAGACGGCTCGCTACACGGAACGGAACCTGGAGGACTTCTTCGTCCACAACATGCTGCACCAGGAAGTTCCGGACTGGAATGCGGTTCCGGCGAAGGCGCCGGCTGGCGAGTAGGCTCTTACCCCACTCAAGCCCGACGGTGGGCTTGAGTGGGCCACCTTCGTTCAAATTTTTTCCGGTTTTCCTTTGTTTTGTTGAGGTTAAGGCTGGCTTGCGCCCGCAAGTCAGCCTTTTTCAATTATTTGCGGCGAAGTCGGATTATTTCAATAATTTAGAGATGTTTTTTCCCGCGTTGCCCCGAGGCTGCCCGGATGCGCCGCTCTCTCTCACTCAAACATTTTTCAAGATGATCTTGAAAATCAATAACTTACGAAAGTAGATATTGAAAACAAAGAGCTTACTGAATCTGATCTTGGAAATAAAGGACTTAGCTCAGAGACTCGCGAACCTCTTTCTCCCGCTGTCCTTGCAGCAATGGAAAAGGACCGCAGGGACGCGGTCCTTTTTTAACTCTCTATTTCAATTGTACCGAGTTCAAAAAATTCAAATGCATGGCGGGAGAAATTTTCGATGACTTAGGTCAGGTCGGTGCTGGATTTGGTCACGGCGGCAGACTTCTGGCAGTACCCGGGGTCGGTGAGTGCATTGGCGATTTGGCAACAATAGGAGGATGCGCGCGGTTCAGCTTCTCGATTGCCGGCGAAACGGCGGGGATGAACAAAGGTGGAAATGACAGGCGGTGATTGACGCGCGCCGCTGTATGGAATAGAGTCGAGTCCCTCGCAATTCAGGATCGGGTTGGCATATGAAAAGCCCGCGCGAATCCGCAACCGGGCGGAATGCAGCTTGAGGCAATGCGTTAGGGGGGAGAGTAAGAATGCTATCGTCTCTGGCCGCCGATCCACTCCACCAGTTATCGCCGCTGTCCAATGAAGCTACTGAGGAACCGCTTCCGCCTCTCGGCGCGGGGCTGAAAGTGCTGATGGTCTGGCCTCACTTTCCGCCTTCCTTCTGGGGCTTTGAAGGCGTGATGAAGATGATTCCGGAAAGCTCCGTAATGCCGCCACTGGGCTTGATCACAGTGGCCGCGCTGTGTCCGGCCAGCTGGCAGATTCGTCTCCTTGACAGAGCCTTCGAGGAGTTGCGCGATGAGGACCTGCTCTGGGCCGATCTGGTGATGGTGAGCGCGATGGTTGCCCAGCGTGTGGATGCTCTGGCCACCCTGGCGCGCGCTCGCGCCCTGAAGCGCCGGACTTTCATCGGAGGTCCGTGGGCCAGCAGCGAACCCGATTTCCTGCTCGCGCATGCCGATCACGTGCTGGCCGGCGAAGCCGAAGAAGTCTTCGCGGCGATCGCCGTTTCCCTGGAAAAAGGCGAGGCGCACCGGCTGTACCGCATCGCCGATAAGCCGGACATGTCACGCAGTCCCGTGCCGCGCTTTGACTTGCTCCAGATGAAACGATACACATCGATGCCGGTGCAGTTCTCGCGTGGGTGCCCGTTTCAGTGTGAGTTCTGCGACATCATCACAATCTATGGAAGGCGTCCGAGAGCGAAGACCCCGGCGCAGGTTATTGCAGAGCTGGATATGCTGCGGCGGCTTGACTGGCACAATGAGGTCTTTATTGTTGACGACAATTTCATCGGCAACCACAAGCAGGCGCTGCTGCTGACCCAGGAACTGAAGACATGGCAGGAAGGAAATGGGTATCCTGTCTCGTTCTACACGGAAGCCTCCCTCAACCTGGCGGACCAGCCTGAACTGCTCGCGGCCATGGTCGCGGCGAACTTCATGTATGTGTTTGTCGGCATCGAGACCCCATCCGCGGAGGCACTGAAGGGATCGCGAAAGTTTCAGAATCTGCGCGGCGACATTACCACCCAGGTCCGGGTGATCCGGGAGAGCGGCTTGTGGGTATTGGCCGGATTCATCGTGGGTTTCGATTCGGACGATGAGACCATCTTCGCAAGGCAACTGGAGTTCATCGATCAGACCAGCATTGCCTGGGCCATGGCCGGTGTTCTGCAGGCTCCCCCTACGACCGCACTCTTCGACCGGATGAAGCGCGAGGGGCGCCTCATCGAGAATAGCCAATCGACCACAAATTTCAGCCCTCCCAACTTCCGCACCATCATGCCATTGCTAGTGCTGCTCCGAGGACTGGCCGGCCTGCTGACGGCGTTGTACACGCCGGAAGCGTACTTCGGACGAGCGTTTCGCTCCATCGAATCGTGGCAACCGCGCCCGACGCAGAAGCCTCCTCAGCTACCCCTGTCCTACAATCTGCGAGTGCTGTTTGCATCGATGTGGCAGCAGGGAATCCGCTCCAGTTATCGGTCTGCATTCTGGCGATTTCTGTGGCTCATGGTTCGGAACTGGGCGCTTCAGCCGGCGAAGCTGTGGCTCGGATACATGGTGCTTTTGTCTGCGCACCATTTCCTCAACTATGCGCAGGCGGCCACTGCGGAACTTGAAGAACACTGTCGCATTCTGGAAAAAGCAGAGATCGGCCCTCAGATGGACCGCGAGCCGCCAGTGTGCGACATTCCGGTCACAGTTGTTGCTGGTGCATGAGCCGGGTACCCCATATCTCGATCTTGAGATGTGGGTTCAAATCTACCGAAGCTAACTTGGGTTCAGCATACGAACCAGAACGAGGGTGCCTCACCTCGCTTTTGAGATGTGAGCCACTGGAATATACAAATCGCATCGGACGGCGAAGCGAAAACTGCTAGGGCATGTGTGCGCTATTCGGCGCGGAGCGCGGCGACCGGATCGAGGCGCGACGCTTTGCGCGCCGGGATCCAACTGGCGAGCAGCGCGATGACGGCGAGCAGAGCAACGGCGAAGATGAGAGTTGGAATGTCGTAAGGCTTGAGGCCAAAAAGCATGGTTCCGGCGACGCGCGTGGCGAGTAGGGAAAGCACGGTCCCGATCAATAGCCCGACGGTGAGCATAGCGGTGGTGTTGCGCAGGACGAGCGAGATGACCTGCCAGCGCCCCGCGCCGAGCGCGATGCGAATGCCGATTTCGTTGCGCCGCTGGGTGATGAAGTAGGAGAGCACTCCATAGAGGCCGACGGCCACGAGGATGATGGCAAGCAGTCCGAAGAAGCCGGAGAGCAAGGCCATCATGCGGTCGCCAACGAGACCGTCGCGAATATCCTGCTGAAAATTCTGAAATTGCATCATCATGTTGGGATAGCGCGAGGCGATGACGTGGCGGACGTCATTGACGACTGCGACGTTGCCGCTGGAGGCGATCACAATTGCGGCTCCCGGACCTTCGGCGGTTACAGGGAGCTGATCGATCGGGATGAAGGCCTGTGGCTCTACTGGGATGCGGAGATCGTTGTACTTTGTGTCGGCCACGGTTCCGACGATCTGGACGGTGCGCGCGGGATATTGGGGCTCAGGGAGGACGTGTACGAGCTGTCCGACGGGATTGATGCCGTTGAAATACGTTCGGACGAAGGACTGATTGACGATGAGGACGAGCGGGGCGCCCATAGTGTCGGCTGCAGTGAATTCGCGGCCGCTGACGAGCGGGATGCTCATGGTTGAGAAATAGGTGGGGCTTATATAGCTGAAGCGGCTGCTGCCGTCACGGGAACCAATGCGAATGCCATGGCCCCAACTGCTTCCGCTCAGCGGAACGTTGGTTGTGCCGGCGGCATTCTGGACGCCGGGCACGCTGCGAACGAGATCGACGAGATTGCGTTTGAAGGCGGCGAGGTTTTCCGGCTTGCTATTTTGCGATTGGAACCCGAAGTAGCCGATGGTAATTCCGCTTTCACGTATCCCGGGATTGATAGTCATGAGGTTCCGGTAGCTGCGCACGAAGAGTAGCGCACCGACCAGGAGAACCATGGACAAAGCGACCTGCGTGATGACCATGAGACGCTGGACGGAGAAGCGCTCGCGACCGCCAGCGACGCCGCGCTCTCCTGTTTTGAGTGCAACGATGGGATCGGCGTGAGTGCTGTGCAGTGCGGGGGTGGTTCCGAAGATAATGCAGGTAAGACCCGCTACGACGGCTGCGAAGAGGAGCACGCGCCAGTCGGTAACGATGGAGAGATGAATCAAGCTGTGGCTTGTTGCGAGCGAAGCGACGAGAAGACGACTGAGAGGCTGGGCGAGCGCGATGCCCAAGACTGCTCCAACGAGGGCGAGGAGGCCGCTTTCGATGAACAGTTGCATAATGAGGCGGCGACGCGTGGCTCCGAGGGCCATGCGGATTGCGATTTCGCGCTGGCGGGCGCTGGCGCGGGCCAGCATGAGGTTGGCGAGATTGGCGCAGGCGATGAGCAGGACAAGTGCGGTGATGGCGAGCAGGAGTTGGAGAGACTTGTCGTATTGTTCGCGAAGAGCGCTGACGCCGGAACCGGCGGCGTAAGCGGCGAGGCGGAAGGATGTATAGGTTTTAAGAGCCTGGGCGCTGTAACCAGTGGGCGCGGTGTCCTGGAAAAGGCCAGGGCTGATGGAACCGAGATAAGCGGATGCGCGAGCAAGCGTCCAGCCAGGTTTGAGTCGGCCCATGACGGAAAAGATGAACAATTCATGGCGCGGGTGCGGCGGCGTGCAGGTGGGATACGCAAGGTCGAAGCTGTCGCCAACGGATAATCCGAAGAAGCCGGGAGGCGTGACGCCGAGCACCTGCACCGTTCGGTCGTCAACGATCAGCGTGGTGTTGGGCGTGATGGGTTGACCACCCATGTGCGACTTCCAGAAGGGATAACTGGCGACGACTTTCGATATTTCGCACCCGTCTTCGTCCCGCGGCCCGATGAGGCGGCCCCGCCAGGGCGCGATGCCTAGGACGTTAAAAAATTCTCCACTGACTTCGAGGCCGTGAATCTGTAGGGCTTCGCTGCGCTTGCCGAGGAGCATGCCGGAATTGCGCCATGCGAAGACACCGGAGAAGGGATCATGGTGGCGGCGAATCTCCTGCCACATGGGGACAGTAAAGTCGGAGTAATAATTGTCGGACACGCCGAAGCCTTGGTTGGCGCCGGCGATGCGCAGTTCGGAGAGCTCCTGTGGATTCTGAATGGGAAGACTGCGCAGGCGAACAGCATCAAGAAGCTGGAAGACGGCGGTATTGGCCCCGATGCCGAGCGCGAGCGTAAGGATGGCGACGGCAGTGAAGGCGGGACTCTTCGCGAATCCGCGCAGCGCATAGCGAATGTCGCGAAAGAAACTGTCGAGGCCGAGCGCCGCGTCTTCGGCGTCGACGCGCTCTTTCATCACAACAGGATTGCCGAAGCGCATGCGCGCATTGCGCGCGGCTTCTTCAGGCGACATGCCTTTGGCGATGTTGGCGGCAGTGCGCATCCGAATGTGCTCGCTTAACTCGGATTCGATGTTGCGATCGAGGCTGGAACGGCGGGTAAGAGCGAAGATGCGACGGAGGAGAGCCATGATTCACCTCACGCGAAGCGCAGGATGGCCTGCACGCCTTTGACTACCTGCTGCCAGTTCTCTTCACGCTCGGCGAGCTGCTTTTTGCCGGTAGCGGTGAGCGAGTAGTAGCGGGCCTTGCGGCTGGCTTCAGTTATTGCCCATTCAGAACGGATCCAGCCACTCTGCTCCATGCGGTGGAGAGCAGGGTAGAGCGAGCCTTCTTCGACGTTAAGCAGGTCATCGGAGACGGTTTCGATATGCGCGACAATTCCATACCCGTGCATCGAGCCGAGCTGAGACAGGGTTTTGAGGATGAGGAGATCGAGAGTGCCCTGGAGATCGTTTTTCGCCATAAGAAAACACCTTACCTAGACGTCGATGGAAGGAGAGTAAGGCCGCGCTCCCCTAGCTGTCAAGGGGAATAGGAGGTCAACGGCATTGTAACGGCCGAGCTGTCAAGCCATGCAAAGCTTAAGTTAAAGAAAATACAATGCTTGCCCGATGCAGATGAATTTCCCCAAACTGCTATACTGAACTTAAGGATCAAATTCCAGAGGGCGCAGCCACAAGCTGCGCCCTTTCCTTTTTCGAATCAATAAATTCGCCGAAAACCTTGTGAAATCAAGAAATTAGGAACAAAGTACTTTCAAGAAAACTCAACAGAATGAATGAACTGCAGCAATCCAGCCCAAAAAAATCGAATAATAAAGCCGCGCCCCACACCTCGCTTGCCGGGTGCCGGCTGCCCCAGGTCTCGCCTTTGAGACCTGGGTATTTCGCCTTCACAACCCATCCCCCGCCGTAAGCGTCTTCGAATAATCCGCCGCAAAATCATGGAACACGAGCGTCCCCGACCCCTTCATCGAACTCGACGAATCATAATTCGTCAGGGTCCACCCCGGAACTGTCTGCACCACAAACTGCTTCATGTCGAACGCGCCCGTGCACAGCGAAATCGAGTGAGCGTTGAAATAATTCAGCAAATCCACCGCCACCTGATAATCCGTCAGCGACCCCAGCCCCAGCTTCAGCCCCTC
>JBOGMA010000174.1:0-2468 GCA_050746465.1 Acidobacteriaceae bacterium | reverse complement strand
GTTGCGGGGAGTTGCAGGTCGCTTTTCCTTCCACGTCTCGCCGCAAAATTCCAGACCAAGACGAATTTCGAGGTTCTTATGTCCGGCCATTCAAAATGGGCGACAATCAAGCACAAGAAAGGCGCTCTCGACGCCAAGCGCGGAAAGATTTTTACTCGCCTGATAAAAGAAATTTCCATTGCCGCGCGTTCGGGCGGCGACCCCGACGGCAATCCGCGGCTGCGGAGCGCGGTGGCGGCGGCGAAGGCGGAGAACATGCCGGCGGACAACATCAAGCGCGCGATTCAGCGCGGGACGGGCGAGCTGCCGGGCACGACGTATGAGGAGATTTCGTTTGAGGGCTACGGGCCGGGCGGCGTGGCGCTGATTGTGGAAGCGACGACCGACAACCGCAATCGCGCGGTGAGCGAGATTCGGCACACGTTCTCCAAGCACGGCGGCACGCTGGGCGCGCCGAATTCGGTCCGGTTCATGTTTACGAAGAAGGGCATTATTGCCGTTGCCAAGGACGCTGCGACCGAAGAGCAGTTGATGAGCATTGTGCTGGAAGCGGGCGGCGAGGACCTGAACGACGAAGGCGAGACGTGGGAGATTGTGACCGAGCCGCAGTCGTATGACGCTGTGGCGCAGGCGGTTCGGGATGCGAAGATTGAGACGGTGATGTCGGAAGTGACGATGATTGCCTCGACGTACACGCGGCTGGAGGGCGCCCAGGCGGCGCAGATGGTTCGGCTGCTGGAAGCGCTGGAGGACAACGAGGACGTGCAGAACGTGTACTCGAACTTTGATATGGACGCGCAGCAGATGGAAGAAGTCGCGGGCTAGTGCGCAAGCAGTTTTGGCGCGCGCAAAGGAAGTGCAGGTCCCTCCGCTTCGCTCATTGCGTTCGCTTCGGTCGGGATGACAAGGATTTGAGGTACAGACCAGTTCTAGTGTTTACGGACTGAGGACAAACGGGGCCGCCGGGGATTGGCGGCCTTTCTTTTGCGGAGAAGACAGGATTGAAGGAATGAAGGGAAAGATTTTTTGGGTTGTAGGCGTTGTGGGATTTGCGATTGCGGTTTTGGGAGTTGCGGCTTCGGCGCAGACGGCACGGGTGGCCGCTGAAAAGGCTCCCGCGAAGGCGATGCTGGCTACTGATCCGTGGGAGATTGGGGCCTTTTTCCAGGGTGGCGTTGGTATTGGCGACCGCAGCGACTTTTCGTTTACCTCGGCAGGTGTGCGGCTGGGGAAGGTGATTACGGATCAGCATTTGCCGGGGATATTGCGCGGTCAATTTGAGTATGCGGGCGAGGTGATTCCTTACTGGCAGGCGTTTACGCCGGCTCCGCATGTGGCGGAGACGAAGTATGAATATGACGGACACACCGGATATGTGCTGGAGCCGTATGGCGGCGGGACGTATACGGGCGTGAGCATAACGCCGATTATTCTGCGGTGGAATTTTGCGCCGGGGAGGCGGTTTGCGCCGTGGTTTCAGGGAGCGGGCGGGCTGGTGTATACGCCGCACAAGTTTCCGCCGGACATTCTGGTTCCGCATGGGACGCCGGGCGGGACGAGCGTGTTCAACTTCACGCCGCAGGGCGGGGTTGGGTTTCATTATTTTGTAAATGGGCGACGGTCTATTGACTTTGGCGTGAGGGCGATTCATATTTCGAGTTCCTCGCTGGGGGACCGCAATCCTGGGGTGAACGCGAGCTTGCAGTTCCAGATTGGGTATACGTGGTGGCGTTGATGGCCGACCCGCTGATTGAATGTGTTCCGAATTTTTCTGAAGGGCGCGATGCCGCGGTGGTGGAGTCGATTGTGGCGGCGATGGCGGTGGATGGCGTTTAGCTGCTGGACTATTCGCGGGATGCGGACCATAACCGGTCGGTGGTGACGATTGCGGGGGAGCCGGCGGCGGTGGTGGAGTCGGCGGTGCGCGGCGCGGGCCGGGCGGCGGAGCTGATTGATCTGACAGCGCAGCGTGGGGTTCATCCGCGGATTGGGGCGGCGGATGTGATTCCGTTTGTTCCGGTGCGGGATGTTGCGCTGGAGCAGTGCGTGATGCTGGCGAGGCAGGCGGGCGCGGAGATTTGGCAGCGGTTTGGGGTTCCCGTGTACTTCTATGAAGCGGCGGCGGCGCGGCCGGACCGGGTGCTGCTGGAGGAGGTTCGGCGAGGGCAGTTTGAGGGGTGGCGCGAGGCGGTGCGGAAGGAGGCGGCGCGGCGGCCGGATATGGGCGGGCCGAATTTGCATCCGACGGCGGGGGCATCGGTGGTCGGAGCGCGGCGGTTTCTGATTGCGTGGAACCTTTATCTGGATGTTCCGGACGTGGGAGCGGCGCGGGCGATTGCGCGGGAGATCCGGGCCTCCGGCGGCGGAATGGCCGGGGTGAAGGCGATTGGGGTGCTGGCGCACGGCGAGGCCCAGGTTTCGATGAATATTACGGATTTCAGACAGACTCCGTTGAGCCAGGTGTATGG
>JBOGMA010000173.1:0-2627 GCA_050746465.1 Acidobacteriaceae bacterium | reverse complement strand
CTCCTCTTGACTATCTACAAAACCGGGAGTATTGTAGATAGTCGAGAGGAACGTCGATTTGGGTAAACCCACCGATCTCGTCCAGGGCACACTCGACCTGCTCATTCTGAAAACCATTTCGCTTGAGCCCATGAACGGATGGGCCATCGCGAAGCGCATCGCGCAAGTCTCGAACGAAGTCTTGCAGGTGCAGCAGGGTTCGCTGTATCCGGCGCTGCATCGCCTGGAACACCAGGGCTGGATTAGGGCCGAATGGAAGGATTCGGAGAACAACCGGCGCGCGAAATTTTATGCGTTGACGGCGGCGGGAAGGAAGCAGCTCAAGTCGGAGTTGGCAAATTGGCGGCGGCTGTCGGGCGCGATTGGGTTGGTAATCGAATGCTGAAACCGAGCCGGAAGCGTAAGCGACCTTGACGGAACTGAGAATTAAGGAGGCACAATGCGCTGGCACTCAAGATTTCAGATGTTTCTCCGATCACTGCAGCGCCGTCGGGCCGAAGCCGAACTCGACGAAGAGCTGCAGGACCATCTGGAGCAGGAGATCGCAAGCAATCTCCGCGCCGGCATGTCTCCCGAAGAGGCAAAGTATGCGGCGCGGCGTCTGATGGGCTCGGTTGCGCTGCACAAAGAAGAATGCCGCGACGCCCGCGCGACTCGATTTATCGAGACCTCGATTCGCGATCTGCGCTACGCCCTCCGCACGCTGCGCCGCACGCCGCTGTTCACCGCAGTGGCGATCGTCACTCTGGCGCTCGGCATTGGCGCAAACACGACCGTCTTCACGTTTATCGAAAACGTTCTGCTGCGCCAGTTGCCGGTTCGTAATCCCGGACAGCTTGTTTCTTTGGACTGGGGCACGGCAAGCAATATGTCGTATCCCCTCTATGTAGCCTTTCGCGACCGGAATTCTACATTTTCGAGCCTAGCGGCAGATCGCGCCAATATCGTGAACGTAAGCGTCCAGCCGCGGGAAAACTACCTTCTGCTGGGCTACGAGGCCACGGGAAATTACTTTCCCATGCTTGGCATTCACCCGCTGCTCGGCCGATTTTTGGGCCCGAAGGACGACGATCAACCCGGAGCTCATCCCGTGATCGTCATCAGCGATCGCTTTTGGCGCAGCCACTTCCATGCAGACCCGAACGTATTGGGGAAAAGCCTCAAGGTGAACGGCTATCCGTTCACCATCATTGGAGTCGCCCCTCCGTCTTTCAGCGGAACCGTGCTGTTCATGGCAGCGGATTTTTGGATTCCGATGGGCATGGCGCCGGAGATCGAGCCCGGCAGCGACTGGCTCCATTCGGCGCATGCCTGGAATATCTGGATGCTGGGGCGGCTCAAGCCCGGGGTATCTCGCGCGCAGGCGGTGGCGAATCTGGACCGGATCGCACAACAGCTCGATCAAAAATATCCGAACATGTTCGGCGACAAAACGAGTTTTAGCTTGCCGGCGCCCGGGCTGATCGGCAACGCGCTGCGCCGTCCGATTACTAACTTCAGTGTCGTTCTGATGGGCATCGCCGGCGCGGTGCTTCTGCTTGCTTGCATCAATCTTGCCGGCATGCTGCTCGCACGCGCCTCGGATCGCCGTCACGAAATGGGTATCCGCGCCGCCATCGGAGCAAGCCGCTTCCAATTACTCCGTCAACTCATGACGGAGAGCCTGCTGCTCGCTATTCCGGGAGGGTTGCTGGGTTTCGGAGTCGCAGAGGGCGTATGCGCGCTCTTGAATTTGTGGCATCCGGATTTCAACCTTCCTATCGAAACAAAGCTTTATCCCAATTGGACCGTGTTGGGTCTCACGCTTGCTGTCGCGGTCCTCACGACGCTGATCTTCGGTCTCATGCCCGCCATCCAGGCCGCTCGCGTGGATCTTGTCCCGAGCCTCAAAAACGAGGCGGCTTCACGTCGTTTTCGCAGGCTGACCATGCGGGACCTTCTGGTTACCGGGCAAATCGCGCTTTCGGTCGTTCTGGTCATCTCTTCCGTACTCGTCGTGCGCAGCCTGGAACACGCTCTTTCGCTGAATCTGGGGTTTAATCCGAACCATGCGGTCTCGCTTTCGTTCGATTTGCGGCTCAAAGGGTACAGCGCCGAAAAAAGCCGGCGCTTCGACCGGCAATTGGCGGCAGCGGCCTCTTCCCTTCCCGGCATCCAGTCCGCCGGCATCATCAATAATTTGCCGCTCAGCATGGCACACGGAAACGACGATGGCATCTCACGCGCGGATCGTCCGGTACCCAAGCACCCACCCGACGCCGTTATTTACAACATTTCGCCGGGTTACCTCAGGGCGGCGGGGACAAGGCTGCTGCTCGGCCGCAACATCAATCGTCACGATCGCCATGGGACACCACGCGTCGCCCTTGTTAACCAAGCGTTAGCGGATCTGCTTTTCAAAAATGAGGATCCTCTTGGCAAGCATATTCGTATGAGCTTCGTCGACCCCGCTGATAAGGGTGTCGAGATCGTCGGTGTTGTGGAAACCGGCAAATATGAATCTCTCAGCGAAGCCCCGCATCCCGCCGTATTTCTCCCCATCGCGCAGACCCGAACTGCCTGGACCACGCTAGTCGCGCGCACACATTTGCCTTCGGCGCAGGCGGTTCAACTGTTGACCAAAACAT
>JBOGMA010000172.1:0-1596 GCA_050746465.1 Acidobacteriaceae bacterium | reverse complement strand
GTATGAGCAAGCGATGCTGGCCATGGGCAATCAGTTCAACTGGACGACCGGACCTCGTAAGGCTCTTGCCGATGATCAGGCGGTCGCGCAGACGTATCTCGGGCTTTACCGCGACTATCGCGAGCGGCGGATGGTCATCCCCCTTCTGGAGCAGTTCGATGAGCTGATGAAACAGCCGGATAATCCGGCCAAGCCGGTATGGTGGTGGTGCGACGCGCTGTTTATGGCGCCTCCCGTGTGGGCACGGCTGTACGGCGCGACCGGTGACAAAGACTACTTGAACTACATGGACAACGAGTGGTGGATCACCTCCAACCTGCTCTACAACCAACAGGAGCATCTGTTTTCGCGCGATGTCACCTTTCTCAACAAGCACGAACCCAATGGACAAAAGCTGTTCTGGTCACGAGGCAACGGATGGGTGATGGGCGGCCTGGCCCGCGTTCTTGCCGTGATGCCCGAGAAATATCCCACCCGTCAGAAATACGTGGAGCAGTTCCAGCAGATGGCCGCGCGCGTTGCTGAACTTCAGGGCGACGACGGCCTGTGGCGTCCCGGATTGCTGGACGCGCAGGCCTATCCGCTGCCGGAAAACTCGGGATCGGGTTTCTTCGTTTATGCTCTCGCCTGGGGAATCAATCACAAACTGCTGGACCGCAAAAAGTATCTTCCAGTAGTCAAGCGAGGCTGGGCGGGATTGGTAAGCCACATCTATGAGAGCGGACGCCTGGGTTGTATTCAACCCATCGGCGCCGCCCCCGGTGCATACAAGGCCACTTCCAGCTATGTCTACGGAGTAGGAGCCTTTCTACTGGCGGGATCGGAAGTAATGGAGCTTTCAAAGAAATAAGCGCAGCGGCGAGTAGATCTCGGCGCATCCAAATGGACAAGGCTCGGAATCGATCCGAGCCTTGCTTTCTTAGCCTTTACAGAATTTGCTTTTTCTGAGCCCTGAGCCCTGAGCCCTGAGCCCTGAGCCCTGAGCCCTGAGCCCTGAGCCCTGACTTTCTCAATCGCGCAGTTTTGCGAGCAGCCGAATAATCTCCAGATACAGCCAGACCAGCGTGACCATCAACCCGAAGGCTCCGTACCACTCCATGTATTTTGGAGCTCCGCCGCGCACCCCTCTCTCGATGAAGTCAAAGTCAAGAATGAGGTTGAACGCCGCCACCGCAACTACAACCACGCTGAATCCAATACCGATGGGTCCCGAGCCGTTGATCGCTCCGAAATGGATTCCGAAGAATCCAAGCAGCATTTCCGCGACATAGAACAGCATGATCGCCCCGGTCGCCGCAAAAATGCCCATCCGCAGCTTCTGGGTCACGGGAATAATGTGCGACCGATAGAGCAGCAGCATCACGAACAGGACGCCGAAGGTCATGCCCACGGCCTGCATCGCGATTCCCGGGAAGCGCAACTCAAGAACAGCGGAAAGGCTGCCAAGCACCAGTCCTTCAAGCAAGGAATAAATGGGCGCGGTCACCGGTGCCCATGTCTGCTTGAAGATCGTCACCATGGCGAATATGAGTCCGCCGATGAGGCCAATCCACATCATCGCGGAAAGCTCAGCGACGTTGCGCGTCTGCATAAAGG
>JBOGMA010000171.1:0-5085 GCA_050746465.1 Acidobacteriaceae bacterium | reverse complement strand
ATCTTCATCGCCATCTTCCTGCACAAAATGCCCGAAGGCTTCACGGTCGCCTCCGTCATGATGGCTTCAGGACGCAGCCGCCGAAGCGCGCTGGTCGCGGCCATCGTACTCGCCCTCGCCACCGTCGTCGGCGTGCTCGTCATCTCCCTGTTGCCGGGATGGGTCGCAATCGGCCTGCCCCTCTCCGCCGGGGTCGCCATCTACGTCGCCGCCACTGACCTCGTCCCCGAGGTCAACCGCGAACCCGGAATCCGCATGGCGCTCATCTTCTTCCTGGGAGTCGGCCTCTTCCTCGCCATCAAACTCCTCGCCCCTGAACTTTAAAAGAATTGTTACTCCCAGTTTCCGCGATCCGCATCGCAACTGCCTGAATCACGAAGCCCACCCGTCGTCGCGAGAAGACGATTATGCCCGGCAGGATTGCAGCAATGCCTGAGGAATCTCTGAGAGCGCCATTACCTGATCGGCGGCGCCGAGCTTCACGGCTTCGCGCGGCATCCCGTACACTACGCAGCTTTCTTCATTCTGAGCGATAGTCCGGGCTCCGGCGCGCTTCATGCGCAACAGTCCCTGCGCACCGTCGGAGCCCATGCCCGTCAGCAGCGCGCCCACCGCGCGATCCTTCGCGCTCTCGGCCACCGAGGCAAACAGCACATCCACTGAAGGTCGCTGGTAACACACCTGCGGCCCGTCCTGTACCTGTACGCGAAAGCCGGTTCCCGCGCGGCGCAGCAGCATGTGGTAATTGCCCGGAGCCACCAGGGCCAGCCCTGGCCTCGCATCGTCTCCGTCGCGCGCTTCTCTTACTTCCATGGCGCACAACTGGTTCAGCCGTCCGGCAAAGGCGGCGGAAAACGCCTGCGGAATATGTTGCGTGATGACGATGGGCGGCGTGTCTGCCGGCATCTCCATCAGCACTTCCCGAATCGCTTCAGTTCCCCCGGTCGAGGCGCCAATCGCGATAATGGCGTCCTGCCGAAATCCACCGGGGTGGTCAGCCGGGCGTGGGGGCGGGTGCAGTGTGACCGCCACGCGGGCCACATTGCGAATCCGAGCCGCCGCCGCCGCGCGAAGTTTCGCGGCCAGCGTCGTCCGCAGTTCGCCTATCGAATAAGGCCCGCCAGGCTTGGCCAGCACCTCGATCGCGCCGTACCGCAGCGCCTCCACCGAAGCCTCGCAGGAAGAGTGCCCAAGCGAACTGATCACAATCACCGGCATCGGGTGATACAACATCAGCTTCTTCAGAAAAGTCAGCCCATCCATGCGCGGCATTTCAATATCCAGCGTCAGAACGTCGGGATTCAGCGCCAATATCTTGTCGCGCGCTATGTAGGGATCCGGCGCCGTCCCCACCACCTCCATGTCCGGCTCGGCGGCAATCGTCTCCGTCAGAATCTTTCGCACAATCGCCGAGTCGTCCACCACCAGCACCTTAATGCGCGAACCCGCGACGATCATGGAAGTGGCTCCATCCGCAGCCAGACCCGCAGTTGACCTTCGTCAAGTTGCAGCCACCGGCAGACAACGCCCTCCTCAGCGGGCGAAGCAGCATCGTCGCACACCGGATGCGACAAATCGTAGACGCTTTCATTCCCAAGCCTCGACAGAAACGACCCGCATATCATGTTCGAGAGCTCGCAGAAAACCTCCTGCATCTGCGCATCCTGAATTTCAGCCTCGTCCTGGCCCAGAAAATTCGCGGCCAGCGTCCTGGCCGTCCTCAGCGGAGCGCCAATGCCGAATGCGCCCGACAGTGGCCCGCGGAATGTCATCCGCGCCGCTATCCATTCCTCGGCCGCTGCGGCGGACTCGTCCCCGTTGCTCTCAACCCCCACAAAAAACATCGAATTGAGAACCTCGTCGGCGGAGCTTGTCATCAGGGACTGAAAATCAGTTGGCCCCATGTGTCTGCCCTCCCAACAATTTTCCAAGAACCCCTCCCAGTTCCTCCGGGAGAAATGGCTTCGTCAGATAATCCCTCGCGCCCAGCCCCAGCATCCGCTTCATCCGGACATCGCTGCGATCCGTCGAGACCACCAGCACCGGAATCGAGGACAAAAGCGGGTCCCCGGCCATCTTCTCCATAAACTGCTCGCCGTTCATGTTGGGCATATTGATGTCCGTCAGCACAATATCCACCCAGTTCGCATGCAAAACGTTGAGCGCCTCCTGTCCGTCTCCCGCGTACAGGCACTCGCCGATTTCCACGCCCGAAAGCGCCAGAACACGGCGTATGAATTTGCGCATCGCCGGGGAGTCGTCGATGATGAGCACATTGAAAGCCACGGGTCTGCTCCTTTCCTTGTATGACCGCATTTACCGTGCTGCACGAACAATCCGCTCCGCCATTCCATGACGAAGCACAATCTGGCCGTTCCCAACCTCAAGCCTCACCGTGCGCGACTGCGTTCCACCCACGTCCTCCAGTTGCGCCAGCACCCCTGCCTTCCAGAAGATTTTCCTCAACGCCAGATGATTGCGCTTCCCAATGTTGAAGGTCTCATTGGTATCCATCACCTGCGCGCCGCCAAACACCGCAACCTCCAGCCGCGACTTCACCGCGCCCAGCCCATAGGCGTTGTGGAACAGCAGCGGAATCCCGGTGTCCGCAAACATGAAAGGCCGCTCTCGTGCCTTGTCCTCGGACAAACTCGACTCCGGCAGCATGTAATGCAGTAGCCCCCCCACCCTCGATACCGGATCATGAATCACTACCGCAATGCAGGAGCCGAGTGCGTAGGTGACCAGCACCGCGTCCGGGTCGCCGCTGACATAGCAGTCTCCAACTCCAATGACATGGGCGCCTGTCATCGCATGCTCCTCGCGGCGGACGTGCGATGCACCCCTTGAGGCTTTCGGTATGTGGCCGGACAGACATACTGCAGCGGATGGTCAATGCCGTTCAGGCTTTCCGCGTGGCCAATCAACAGATGCCCTCCCTCCTCCAGTTGCGCCGCCAGCCGTGTGACAAGCCGCTGCTGCGTCGGCTGATCAAAATAGATCATCACGTTGCGGCAGAAGATGACCTGAAACATCCCCACCCCGGAGAAGTCCTCCATCAGGTTCAGCCGCCGGAATTCGATCCGGCTTCGCACTTCTTTCTTCACCAGGTACTGCCCCTCCGCCTCGCCAAACCCCTTCAGCAGGTGGCGGCGCAACTGGTTCGCCGAAATATTTTCAAATCGCGAGGCCGGATACATGCCTCGCGAGGCTGTCGCCAGTACCCGGGACGAAATATCGGTCGCTAGAATCTGAATGCTCTCAACTGCCCCCGCAGCCATCGCCTCCAGGATCGTAAAGGCAATCGAATACGGCTCCTCGCCCGTCGAGCAGGCCGCGCTCCATATCCGCAGAGGGCTCCCCGGCCTCACAGCCGGCGCCACCATCTTGCGCAATAAATCAAAATGCTGCGGCTCGCGGAAAAAGCTGGTGTGATTGGTGGTCAGGGCATCCACCATCGCCGTCAGCGCTTCGCCGGTCGGGTCTCCCCGCACGTACTCGTAGTATTGCCGGAAGGAGCGATAGCCAAGCTCGCGCATCTTCTTGCCCAGCCTCGCCTCGATCAGGACTTCTTTGCCCTCAAGATCCACCCCAAAGTTCTCATACATCATCCGCCGAACCTGGCTGAACTCGTGGGGCTTCAAGCTCCGCCCGCATCCCGCCGAAGCCTCCCTCATCGTCCACCTGCGCGATGAATGCCGCCCATGTCCAGAATCAGGCCAATCTGTCCATCGCCCAGAATCGCGCACCCGGACAGACCGGCCACACTTGCGAACGCCTCGCCCAAGCTTTTGATCACAACTTCCTGCTTTCCGGCAACATCATCCACCATCAGGCAAAAACGAGAGCCGTCGCACTCGGCGATGATCAAAAATCCATCGCTCGGGCTCGCCGCCTTCGACTGGATTCCCAGACAGCGATTCAACCGGATAATCGGCAGCAGGCTACCGCGCACCAACGCCATCTCGCCGCGCCCCTGCACCGTCGACAGCATGTCGGGAGTCGGGCGAAACATCTCCCGCACCGCAAAAATCGGAACAATGTAGCGGTTCGAGCCCACCACCACCACCAGGCCGTCAATAATCGCCAGCGTCAGCGGCAGCCGGAGAGAAAAGGTTGTGCCCTGCCCGGCTGCCGAGGTGGTTTCGATATGTCCGCGCAGCTTCTGCACATTCCGGCGCACCACGTCCATACCCACGCCGCGCCCGGAGATATCCGTAACCTTGTCCGCCGTCGAAAATCCCGGCTCAAAAATCAAGGAATACACCTCAGTGTCGGAGAGCTCCGCCCCCGCCTCGGCCACTCCGTTCTCCACCGCCTTGGCCAGAATCTTCCGCCGGTTCAGCCCGCGTCCGTCATCAGAGATCTCAATGACGATCTGCCCGGCCTGGTGATAGGCCTTGAGGCGAATGCGCGCCGTCCGCTCCTTGCCCGCCGCCACGCGCTCTTCCGGCGTCTCAATCCCGTGGTCCACCGAGTTGCGCACCATGTGCAGCAGCGGATCGGAAAGCTCCTCGGCGACGGTCTTGTCCACCTCCGTCTCCTCGCCGGTGGTTTCGAGCACAATCTCCTTGCCCGCCCGGTGCGAAAGGTCGCGAATCAGCCGGGCCGTCCGCTGGAACAGTTGCCCAATCGGAATCATGCGCATCGACATGGTGATGCGCTGCACCTCCGATGTATTGCGGGAAAGCTGCGCGATGTCCCCCAGCAGCCGGTCATCAGTGGCCGCGCTCAGCAGGGGATTGTTACGGATAAGCGACTGCGCAATCACCATCTCGCCCACCATGTCCAGCAGCCGATCAAGCTTCGCCGTCTCCACCCTCACTGAGCCGCCGTCGGCGGGCTTCGCAGCCTCAGTCCGGGCGGGCTGCTGCCGGGAGGCGGCCGACGCCTCAGGCTCGCCAATCACAACCGGAGCGGGTGCCGCAACAGCTTGAATTGCCGAAGCGGGAGCAGCATCATCTCCGCCCGCAATCACCTTCGCAATCTTTTTCAGCAGCGCGCCATTGTCCGCCTGCTGACCCTCATCCCCGCCGCCCAGTCTCGCTTCAATGCGGTTCAGATTCGCCTTGATATAGTCCGCGC
>JBOGMA010000170.1:0-5106 GCA_050746465.1 Acidobacteriaceae bacterium | reverse complement strand
GGTAGTCGTATACACAGTCGCCTGACATCAGGTACCTAACAACGGCATCGCTCACCTCGTGAATTGCTTTGGTGACGCGAAAGTAGTTCAGTATTGTTTTCGTTTCTTCCGGATGACTCGCAAGCAGGTCGACACACCTTCCTACGGCCAAGGTGTTTTTCTTGGCCCCAAGACGATTGATCACAAAACGGAATAGTGTTTTGTTGAACTCTCGTCTATCGCCCAGGAAGTACGTCTTAAAGGCCTCGCTTAGGACCTCCAGCGATGCATCGTTGGGATCGAACTTTACGTCCGGCCCCGGATCATCGCCGGATTCGCCCGTGTAGGAGTCGTCGATAGTGAGATCGATTATTATGCCCTGATATCGCTTGCTTATGGCGGCAAGTGTCGGCTGGATGGATTCGATCTTGGTACGAGCTTCACTAGCTGGCAGAATTTCGGACTTTGCTGACTGGATGTTCAAACCGCGTCTATGAAAAAGCAACGTCAGACAAAGGAGGGCTCTTTTCGCCTCGGCGGTTGACTTGCAGAACACACGGATGTCATCCGAATAGCGAAAGTGGACGAAGCCTTCCTGGCGTAGCCGGGCATCAACGTTTGCTAGGTAGAGTTTCGAGAGAATATCGGACGCGTGGAACCCCTGAGGGATGCTTTGGGCATCGAATTGCGCCCACTCCAGCAAGCAGGCACGCAATTGCTCGATGACCTCTTCAGGCGACTTAATCGCACGTAAGTCGCTTATGAGCGTGTCGATGTTCTCATAAAAGCCGGTGACGTCGGAGATCGCGACGCAAACGGACCCACCGTCAACGGTCTCCAAGCTCTTCTTTCTGAATGCCTCCCAATCGGCCGCCGCGTTCACGATCCAGTTGGCGGCAGCTGGATCTGCGTTCAGCCTATGAGCAAAGTCAGGACTGCTCCGAGGTCCTACCGCCGCGATGATCTGGGGTAGGCATGCTCCAACGCATGCGGTGTACATTACGGCGTCGCGCAACGTCAGTTGGCTGCCGGGGCGGACTAGGCCATCCCCCTTGGGGACTTCACAAATTGACGCGGGCAGTGGTGTATAGCGACCGTTCCGGATGTCTTCCCTGATTGTCTCGAGCCATTCATCTTCGTCTAGTTCAATGAGTTGCTGCTCGTAGGGATGTCGAACAAAGACGTTGGACTTCAGATCAGCCTTCAACCGCTCCCAAGCGAGTTTCAAGTCAAGGCAATCAAGTAGCGGCACGTGTCACTGGCCCCATGTTAGCAACCAAGTGGACTAAGAGACCCTTGGCCGTCGATACGAAGGGCAGCAGCATGGGTCAAGGGCCGCCCGCGGGCGGGCGCCGCACGGGGCTCGTGATCTCTTCGATGAACGGCTGCCAGCACCGAGCCGCCCATCGCCCACGGCACCTCCGCCCTCGGTTCGAAACGACCGCGCAGCGCATCCACGAGCGGCGATACAGCCAGAGCCAACAAGCCAGCACCGCTGTAGCGCCATTCGAATTCCTGTTCGGGATACGCCGGCGCCGATCTTTGGATGGAAACGGCATTGGGGTCGCTACGACCCACCGCCATCGCGGATGACCACGCGCTGTGGTTATCGTGGTGCGCCGCGGGCGTCTCGCGGTTGTACCTGCCGTGACACACCACGTCATCGTCTTCGCATCCAAAGCCAAGTTCATCGCCATAGGCATCGAAACGGGCGCCTACGAAATGGATGCCGACGAACTCGCTGCAGTTACACGCGCCCGTAAGCGCCGGCCAGGCGCTCTGGTCTGGATCACGCGCGGAAAGCCTGTAGGCTCATTGCTTCGGAGCAGGCCACGCGATAGACGCGGGTTGATTCTGGGCGGCATGACGGCCGACGGCCAAGAGGCGACAATCGAGCTGCCTGCGCGTGGCCCAGGCTCTCGTGAGCGTTGCTCGCAAGGACGGATTTGCCGGTCGGGGGAGACGAGCGGGAAACGGTTGGCCGATTCCTTACGAACTCGCTGGAGCATTCAGCCTGCCCCGAGTTGCGCAGCGTTGTTCCTACGATAAGCAGTAGCCGTGGCCGCGACCTTCTGTATCTGCGAATCAATCTTTTCACGAATGTCCTTGGGCAGAACGTCCTTCTCAGGCAGATATTGCCAGGCCGAGAACGTCTTCTCTGTCGTTTCCACGACCTCCTTGATCACCATACTGGTTGCCAATCCCGTCTTATCCGCGAACGTCCTGATCTGGTCGAGGGTTATCGCTTCAAGGCTCTTGCTGCCGCCAAACGACAGCCCGAGCTGATCTCCCGCCACATAAGGAATCGTGGACACGAAATCGTAAACAGGCGATAAGTCGGGCGTTCGCTTATCGGGGTAGATCAACGACCAATTCTTGAGATGCATGTCGCCGTTCCCAATCAGAACGGTGAAGGCGACGCGCCGGATGAATTCCGCCACACAGGCCTCGCCGACCTCGGCCATCAACACAACCGCGATGTTGGCGTAGCTCCGGCCTTCGTATTTGTCATTCGGATAGCGCCCAAAGATCTGCGCGAAGTCTTCCATATGGATGCGCCCGTTCTCGGCCCGATCAAAACGACGCACGGCAAGGGCTTGTCCCTCGAAATCTCCGAGTCCTTCGGGAATACCCGCAATCTCATTGATCTTCACGAGCTTGCTTTCGGGAACATCAAATCCAACTGCCCGTGCCAGGCTGAGCATGAGGAACTCGTTCTCTGGAATATGTGGGATTTGTGTGGATGGCATTTTGACGATCCACGAGCCGCCGACTCCGTGGGCTGGCACTGTCAGGCCGCCCTTGGTCTCCAGGATAGACGAGAATTTGAGTTGGACGCCCGCGAGCGAATATCGTAATGTCGCACCATCCTCCGTCTGAGGCTTCGAGGGTGTTTCGGCAGTGGAAGTGTCGATTTCCGACGTCGCCGATTGGACGGTAACGGCGCCGGGGAGATCCTCGCCAAGCGCGGCCAGTAAAGCGAATTCGCGATGCTCCTTGACACCTGCCTTTTCTGCCAGATACCGACGGAGGTGCCCTTCGGGCAGCAAATTGGAAAAGAACACTGGAAGCCGTTGGCTGGCGGGAGGTACCCGCACCAAGCCACCCCGCTGCCCCTTGAACCCGAGACTCAGCGTTGGCCGGTGTTCATCCTCGATGTAGTCCGGCGCGAAGATGAATTCGTGCGTCGTCCCGTTGTAACGGCGGAGCGTTCCGATCCGTCTTCCGTGCAACGACACACTGAGCAGATCGGCCATTAACCAAGGTCCTCGGCATCATCAGCTGCCCATCGTGGCCGTTCTTCCACCTCTTCTTGCCCGTGCGCATCATGCCAAATGATGGTCTCGACATCAGGAACGAGTTGGCGCGGCACGAGCACAAGTTCATAGCCCAGGGTTCGGGCGATATCGGATAGCGTGTCCAGGCGCGGGGCAATCTTGCCCGATTCGATATCGGAGACCTGCGCCTGTCGTAGAGACGCGCGCCGGGCTAGCTCGGTCTGCGACCAGCCGCGACGCGTGCGGGCTTGGCATAGATCGCGCCGCAGCGGTTCCGGCAACCGCCCAAGGCGAAGATTCGACCGCGATATCTGCTTTACAGTATTACTTGGCATATCCATACGCTATCACAGATGCGATCTTGAACGGGATGCATATCCATTAAAATAGATTCACGGAAAATCCTATCTTCTTTAACGGATTGCAGCATCGGGGAAGTTGAAATGTGCCGCTACCGAACGCCGGGTCGGCCATAGAGCCGGGCTTGATGCTCAACACGCTGGTCGGTGTCGCCTCGAGCTTATGGCGCGGCGAGCAGGTCGCGGTTGAGGAGCGTGGTCAGGCGCAGGCGGTAGCTGTGGGCGATGGCTTCGCGCTTGGGGTGCTTTTCGAGCCAGGGGTGGCACACTTCGCTCAGCCGGCCAGCTTCAGCGCGCGTGAGGGGTGGGCGCTTGGCCCTATCCACGGCGGGCACGAGGACGAACATGTGCCGCAGCACGTCCGGCACGGTTTGCACGCCGGCTACACGCAGCAGCACCGCGTCCAGCCCGAAGATGGGTGACTCGACTTCGACGCGGTAGCCCAACGGCTCGAAATATCCCCGGAGCCGCGGATTGCGGAAGTTGACCGCCAGTGGCGCGATCTCTGCCTGCAGGTCGAAGCGGGTGCGCAGCAGCTCCTCCCGCGAGAGCGGGCGCAAGGCGGCCCCAAAGGCGCTGTCCAGGAATGAGCGGAACAGGGGCGAGAGCGCCTCCACGCGGGTGCGCACATAATCCAATATCTCAAGCTTCTCCGGCTCGTCCGGCCACTGTGAGGCAGGCTCTGGGTAGGCCAGCAGGGTGAAGGTGATGCTGCCCGGCTGTGAGGCTTCGACAATCAGCCGCAGCCGCGCACTGGGCGGCTGGTGGACCACGAACCGGGCCGGGAGCTTACCCAGCAAGCCGCCGAGATCTTCGGCCCGAGCCCCCTGGGCGGTGATGCGCAGGTACATTACGAGTTTGGCCGCGACGAGTTTGCCCGCGCGGCGGCGCCTGCCCGGCCACTTGGCAGCAGCGCATAGGTGGCGTGCAGCTCCGCCGCGAGGAAGGAGGCAGGCCGGTCGCCAAAAGGCGGGCGCGTGTCCAACACCAGCAGGGCAGCGTTCCCAGCGGCGAAGGCCCGGCCGTAGGCAGCCCACTCCGCGGAGGCAACGCGACCATCCGTAACGATGACCACGCGTACGGATTGGTTAGGACGCTGGCGCCGCGCTGAAGCAAGCATGCGCAGCGCCAGATCGAGACCCGCCGCTAACGGCGTGCCACCGCCCGCGGGCAGCGCTTCGACGGCGCGGCGGCCGAGGGCCAGGCCTCGGGTGGGCGCCAGCAGCAAACTGGCACCGTTGTGGCGGAAAGCCACCAGCGCCACCATGTCACGCGCCTGATACGCGCGCCGCAGGAGCGCGATCACCGCCCCCTTGGCCTCGGCCAGGCGGTTGCTGGCCATGCTGGCGCTGGCGTCGAACACGACCAGGTGCAGAGTGCTGGGCGGCTCGCTCCGCCGCTGCCAGCGGATGTCCCGCTGGCGCAGCCGTGGCCGGCCGCCGGGCGTCCAACCGCGAGCTCGCTGCCAGGGCAACGCCGCCGCCACGGTA
>JBOGMA010000169.1:0-2935 GCA_050746465.1 Acidobacteriaceae bacterium | reverse complement strand
AGTGGAAGGAGGGCAGGTAACGCTCCGTTCACTCGACGATGGCCCCAAATTCTAAAGGTGCCCATGCCACATCACAAGTTGAATTCATCCGCCATCGTCAATATCGAGGACCTTCGCCGGCTGGCCCAGCGAAGGGTCCCCAGATCGGTCTTCGACTATCTTGACGGTGGTGCGGATGCCGAAGTCACGCTGGCGGAGAACTGCCTCGCCTTTCGCAACGTGATATTCCGTCCTCGCAGTGGAGTTGCGGTCTACAACTGCAAGACCACAGTACGCGTGCTCGGCCACGAAATTGCTTTCCCCGCCATCCTTGCGCCCGTCAGCTATATTCGCCTGATGCATCCAGACGGCGAAGTGGCTGTGGCCCGCGCAGCCGGAAAAGCAGGCACCATCTACGCTGTTCCTACAATCTCCGGCCACAAGCTGGAGGATGTGAAGACCGCCTCCAAGGGTCCGCTCTGGTACCAGCTGTACCTACTTGGAGGACGGGCCGCGGCCGAAGGCGCAATCGACCGGGCGCGCCGAGCAGGGTATTCCGCCCTGGTGATAACCGTCGATACTCCAATGGCCGGCAAGCGCGAACGAGATCCACGCAACGGCATGAAGGAACTCCTCGGCTCGGCCTTGCTGCCAAAGGCGCGCTTTCTCCCCAACATTCTCGCCCATCCTCGCTGGCTTGCGTCCTTTCTCCTGGATGGCGGTGTTCCCAAACTGGGGAATGTTGTCATTCCAAGAAAGGGGCCGATGGACATGACTGATGCGGGCGCTGCCCTCTCTCATGCAGGGGCAAGCTTGGAAGACCTGCGTTGGATACGCGAACTTTGGCCGGGCCCGATCGTGGCCAAGGGGGTACTTACAGGCGACGATGCCCGGCGAACAGTGGATGAAGGCGTTGCCGCAGTGGTCGTGTCCAACCATGGTGGACGGCAGTTGGACTGCGTCTCCCCGTCGCTGCACGCTCTTCCCGAGGTTGTGGCGGCCGTGGGTGGGCAAGTCGAAGTCCTGATGGACGGCGGCATACGCCGGGGTAGTGACATCGCAAAGGCGGTTTGCCTCGGCGCACGTGCGGTGCTGATCGGACGGGCTTATGGTTATGGACTTGCCGCTGCGGGAGAGGTCGGTGTTGCTCGCGCAATCAAGATTCTGAAAGACGATCTCGATCTCACCCTCACTCTACTCGGGTGCCCGTCGATTGACCAGCTGGACACATCGTATGTCAGCACCCCACACCGCCAATAAACGCCATTTCAGTTCAACCTTTCTAAAGAAACACACGCGCATCACCACGGCTCACCGGGAAAGAAAAGCGCCGACGCTGGAGGGTGAGGCATCTGACGACCGGAGCACAAACCGCGAAATTAGCGGATCATCGCCTGGGGAAAGACAAAGCAATACAACAGGCCGATGCCAATCAGGCACGCGACCAGAACGAGCGTCCAGCCCATGTTATGCCGGATGACTTCGCCTTCGTGGCGCACGTATCCGGTTGTGGCGAATCCAACGCTGGCCATCTGCGGCGCGATTGGCTCCCGGGCATCGCCAGAGGACAGGCGACTTGCGCGAATTCGGAATGCCGATCAGTTGGGTGTGGGGAAGGTAAAGTGCCGGCCAGCTTTGGGCTCTACCGCGCAGAAAACATCCGCAGCCCGCGCCGCTCATATTCGTTGTCTCGCCGGGCCTCCCGCCCCGGAACGGCCGGAGACGATGGGCTCATTATACCTCCGCCGGACACCTTGCACGGTGCCCCTTTCGAAGTATGCCCATCGCCCTCTTCTTTACCAGGCGGTAGTGACCGGGCCGACGAGGAGCAGAGGACATCGGCTTGCCCGACAATTGATGTGTGCACGTCGGAATCCGAAGGCACTACGCGTGGCGCCGGACCGGAGAAAACAACCGATGCTATTCCCGGCGCTCGCAGATAGTTCGGATATTCCGCTATTTCAGCGTCGGTTAGCTTCGAAAATGTACGGGCAACGGCCATAGGTGAACACCCGCTCCGCTTCCTGAAGCAAGAACGGCGACAAAGTCAATGTATGCTTCGACGAAGCCGCGATGCGCTCAAGAAGTTCCTCCGCTGGACCTCTGCCCTTTTTGCTCCGGCTCGAACCAGAATATTGGTATCGAGGCCAACCCGATTTCACGTCAGGACGCAGCTCACTGGCTTTGTGAATCGAAACGCTCTGCATCGCCACGGTTCCTTAGTTAGAATCAACTCTTTGTTCTGTGGTAGTTGCGGGATCTGAACGATCCGTTTGCCAGGATGGTCAGCATCGTTTGGCCGCGGCCGGATGCCGAATGCCGAGAATCACGCGGCGATCTCGAACAGCTTTTCGAAAAGCCACTCCTTTTCTGCCGCCGTATAGCTACTGCGAAAATCCCCTCTCGTATCTACGCGCGCGTCCGGCGTTGGCTGATCTGCTCTCCGCACGAATCCCGACGCGCTCCCCTATTCACCCGTGCAGTGATTCTTATTCGCCGTCCCGTGTTCCAGCCCTGTAGAGCATCCCTTCGAAGATTTTGTTGGCTTTCGAATGGACGCTTACTCCGGCGTTCGAACCTCCAGCATCTTCGTTCCCCCTCGTTTTCGCTCACTGTGCTCCTTCCCGCCTCGTGCCGGCACCGCTTCAGCCAAAATCCCCCGCGCCCTGGCGGACTGCGCTTCAGAGTTCTCGCTTGTGCGTGAACGCACTTTGATGCCTCTCCGGGGTTTCGGTTTCCAGCCGTCATTTTTCAAGACCGGAAAAATAGCGGCCCGGACCCTCCGAAAAACTTTTTCGCTTGCCTTGGGAGCGGATGGCCTCGCTTTTGGGTGCCCGGCACGGGGCAGAAGGAGACACAACATTATGCAGAAAAACTCAGTAGAACTTATCGGCTTTCTCGGAAAGGACGCCGAAGTTAAGCAGTTCAACAACTCCAATTTCACTCTTCTCAGCGT
>JBOGMA010000168.1:0-13423 GCA_050746465.1 Acidobacteriaceae bacterium | reverse complement strand
CTATAGGGCTTCTGCAAGTACATGCGTGCTTCGTTGATCGCTCCCTGGGTATTGTCATTGGTCTGAATGGCCTGCCGGTATTCGTTGACGGCGCGGTCGCGCTGGCCGGTGACGTCGAAGATTTTGCCGATCTGGATGTGGCTCCAGACTTCGGTCCACTTCGGGTCGTCATCGCCGTTGAGGGCGTCACGGTAGGAGTTTACTGCGGCCTGGAAGTTGTGCTGGTTGAAGAAGATTTCAGCGATGCGATAGCTGGCGAGCGAACTGGTCGGGTTGACCTTGAGGGCGTCCTGGTATTCCTTGAGCGCGCCAGTCAAGTCTCCCTGGGCGACTAGCTCCTGGCCTTTGAGGATATCGACACGGACGGTCATGTCGGGCGTGGACTTCAGAATCCAGTTGTCGGGATCGATGATGATGCGGCGCGGACGTCCAAAGGTATCGACGACGAATTGGGAATCGGTGCCGACGACGTCGATGCGGCGGTTCTCGGTTTTGCCGTCTGTCTCGATGCGCAGCTCGACGGGCATGTTGAAGAGGTCGAGGTCCTGCTGAATTTCGCCGATGGTGCGGAAGCCCTTGTTATTGCCGAGGCGGTAGACGGCGTATTTATCCGTGAAGTTGGGAGCGCCGGTGCCGTCGAGCCATTGCGAGAAGAAGGGTGTGAGCTGCTTCTGAGACTGAGCTTCGGCTATTTTCTCGAAATCCTGTGTAGTTACGGATTTATCGGTGAATTGTGAAAGCGTCGCTCGAAGAATGTTGATGAAGCTTTGATTACCGACTTCCCAGCGGAGCATGTGGAAGACCATGGCTCCCTTTTCGAGGGTCATGGACTGGAACTGGGGAGTGAAGGCATTGAGGCGCGCGGCGCTTGTGAGCGGAATGGTGTCGTAGGCGAGGGCCCCGGCTTCCACGTCGAGGAGGGCGGCCTGGAGCGCGCCTTCGCCGACCTGATCCTGGAGATACATCAATTCGCCGTAGCGGGACATTCCGTTGGTGATCCAGGCATCGTTCAGGGTGGCCGGGCTGATTTCGCTGCCCCACCACAGATGGGCGATGGTGTTGGAGAGCAGGCGGAAGGCGGTTTTTCCGGGGATGCGGTTGCCGGCGATGGCGGCTAGTTCTGGCCCCCAGTAAGCGGGAACAGTGTCGTCAGGAAGCTGGACGATGTTGATGCGGGTGGACTCCGGCATTCCAAACGTTGAAGTGAAGTAGGCAAAGATGCGAAGCGCGGACTGGGCATAGTCCTGGGCTTCGGATTTGTATTGGGCGGTGGTGAAGATATGGATATTGGGCGCGGGCGAGGTTTCGATGAACTTGGCGGCGATGATGGTTCCGGGAAAGCCGGGCTTGTCCCACTTGAATTCGTAGTCGGTGTAACCGGCGGGGGCGGATTTTTCAGCGGATTTCGCGCGGGATTTTTTGGTGGGTTTCGCGGGGGGCTTGGCGGCGGTTTCTTCCGATGGGCTGACGGCTCCGCTGCCGATGACTTTATAGCCGTGGGGCATGTGGATGTGGATGTCGGCGGTGAAGCGGTCGGTCTGGTAGCCGGTCATGGGGAACCAGGCTCCGGCGTAGAGGAGATAGGTGATGGGATTGCCGATATTGGCGAGCTTGAGGCCGGGAACGGGGCCGCCGCTGCCTTCGAGGGTGCCGGAGTATTGAAAGGTCCAGGTGTAGATCTGGCCGGCAGTGAGCGGGGCGGCTGGGGTGACGAGGACGGTTTCATTGGGGCCGCGCTGGCCGTTGAGGGCGGTTCCGTCGGCGTCGGTGACTTGGTCGACTTTGAGGGCGCCGTGGAGTTGGAACTCGGCTACCGGGACAGCCTGGTTGGCGGTGAAGGTAACGGCAGTGGTCGCTTCGAGCGTGTGCTTGGCCGGATTGAGAGTGGCGTCGATGGTGTAGCCAGTGATGTCAATGGCCGGCTTGGCGGGGGCTTCCTGAGCGAAGGTGGCGGCCGCGGCGAAGGCGACAACGAGAAGAGCGGCGAGATGTGTGACGCGGTTGGTCTTGATCCGGACTAGGTTCATGGCTCTTGCGGACTTTCTATCTGATGCAACTTTCGTTGGTCCTGCGGCTTTCGTTCATTCGACACTTCTGGTTGTAGCATTTTGGCGGCGATTTGGGCGGCGCGGTCGATGGCTGTATCGGCGGATGTGCCTTCGATCTTGAGCTTATGGGTTATCTCACGGAGGCTGGACTGCATTTGCGCGCGGGCGGATTCGTCTTCGAGCAACGGCTTGAGATGTAGGACAAGATTTTTGGCGGTGAAGTCGCTCTGGATGAGTTCGGGCACGGCGCGGCGGCCGGCGATGAGGTTGGCCATGGCAACGTGGGGGACATCCACCACGCGGCGGGCGACTGCATAGCTGACGGGCGAGACTCGGTAGACGACGACGAAGGGGTTGCCGATGAGGGCGGCTTCGACGGTAGCGGTTCCGCTGGCGACAACGCTGGCACGGGTATGGTGGAGGGCGGCGCGCGCGTCGTTGGTGAGGGCGATGTGCGGCTCGCGCGGGAGCATGGATTCGATTTCGGATTGGTGGGCAGCGGAGAGCGTGGGTGCGAGCGGCAAAATAAATTCGTAGGGGCCGGTTTCGCGCAGCATTTGGGCGGCTTTGAGCATTTCTGGAAGATTGTGGCGAACTTCCTTCGCGCGGCTTCCGGGAAGCAGGCCGATCCACTGTTTGGACGGGTCGAGATGGTTTTGGCTAGCGAAATCTTCGCGGGAGATGGTGGGGAGCGGGAGATCAGCGAGCGGATGGCCGACGAAGGTGGCCTGCACCTTGTGGCCGCGGTAGAAGGATTCTTCAAAGGGGAAGATGACGAGCATTTGATCGACATATTTCTGCACGTCGCGGATGCGATACTTCTTCCAGGCCCAGAGTTGGGGTGAGACGAAGTAGAGGACGGGGACCTTCGCCCGGTGGAGATGTTTGGCGAGCGAGAGGTTGACGTCGGGGAAGTCGATGAGGATGGCAAGGTCGGGGCGGTTGGTCTGGATGCTGGATTTGAGCCTGCGGTACTCGCGATAGATGCGCGGCATGTGGAGCAGGACTTCGGTGATGCCAATGACGGCCACGTCTTCGGCACGGACGATGGCGCGGAAGCCGAGGGACTCCATGCGGCGTCCGCCGAGGCCGTGGAACTGGGCGGCGGGGATGAGGCGGCGGATGGCGGGGATGAGGGACGCGCCGTAGTGCTCGCCGCTGGCTTCTCCGGCGGAGAGAAAAATACTGGGCATCAGTCGGTGCCCGTCGCGAACGATGGAGTGAGGCCGGAGCCGGTGCGGTCGCCGAACTCCTGGTCCTTGTATTGAAGCTGGTAGAGACGCCAGTAGATTCCGCGATGGGCGAGTAGCTGCTGGTGGCTGCCCATTTCGCGAAGCTGGCCCTTGTGCATGACGAGGATGGTGTCGGCGCGCTGGACGGTGGATAGGCGGTGGGCGATGACGACCGAGGTTCGGCCGGCGATCATGCGTTCGAGAGCGGCGCGGACGCGGAGTTCGGTGTCGGTATCGACGGAGGAAGTGGCTTCGTCGAGGATGAGGATGCGCGGATTGTGGGCGAGGGCGCGGGCGAAGTTAATGAGCTGCTTCTGGCCGGTGGAGAGAGAGTTGCCGCGTTCGCGGAGAGGCTCGTTGTATCCGCCGGGGAGCGACTTGATAAAGTCGTGGACGTTGACCTGCTCGGAGGCGAGGCGAATCTGCTCGTCGCTGATTTCGGTGCCGAGGCGAATGTTGTCGGCGATGGTGCCGCTGAAGAGGAACGGGTCCTGCATGACGACGCCGAAGTGCTGGCGCAGACGGAGGAGATCGTGCTCGCGAACGTCGAGGCCGTCGATGATGATTGCGCCGCGCTGGATGTCGTAGAAGCGCATCATGAGGCTGACGATGGTGGTTTTGCCAGCGCCGGTGTGGCCGACGATAGCGGCGGTCTGGTCGGGATCGATGCGGAAAGTGACGCCGCGGAGGATCCACTCGATGTCGCCTTTTGCACCCATGGCCTCGAGTTCGTCAGGCGTGGCACTGGCGATGCGCGCGGTGGTTTCGGTGTCGAGGCGTTGGTAGGTGAACCAGACGTTGCGGAACTCGATGCTGCCGGAGTTATCTCCTTCTTTGGGGTGTGCGGGGGAGACGATTTCGGGTTTGGTGTCGAGGAGCTTGAAGACGCGCTCGCTGGCGGCCATGGCTGCCTGCAGGATGTTGTATTTGTCGCTGAGGTCCTGAATGGGGCGGAAGAAGCGCAGGGCGTATTGGATGAAGGCGACGAGGACGCCGATGGTGACGGCTCCGCGCATGGCTCCGATACCACCGATCCAGAGGACGAGGGCGATGGCGGTGGAACTGAAGATTTCAACCGCGGGGTAGTAGAGGGCGTAGGCCATGATGGAGTCTTTGAAGGCCTTGAGATAGCTGCGATTGATGGCTTCAAAGTCGTTGTAGGCTCGGCGCTGGCGGTTGAAGAGCTGCACCAGGGACATTCCGGAGACGTGCTCCTGGGTGAAGCTGTTGATGCGGGCAAGCGCGGTGCGGACGCGGCGGTAGGAGTCGCGCACGTACTTGCGGAAGATCATAGTGGCGATGAAGATGAGCGGCAGCACGGAGAAAGTGATGAGGGCAAGCCACCACTCCATGCGAAGCATGACGGCGATAATGAAGGCCAGGGCGAAGACATCCTCGAAAATGGCCACCACGCCGGAGGTGAACATTTCGTTCAGCGCGTCCACGTCGCTGGTGAGGCGGGTGACGAGGCGTCCGACGGGGTTGCGGTCGTAGAAGGCGACGTGCATGCGCTGGAGGTGGGTGAAGATCTGGCGGCGCAGATCGAACATGATCTTCTGGCCGGTCCATTGCATGAGGTAGGTCTGCGCGAACTGGCAGAGGTAGGAGATGAGCAGTGTTCCGAGATAGATACCGGCGATTTCAGTGATGCCGGTCCAGGGATTGTCACTGAGCCAGCGTGCCAGCCACTCGGACTTTGAGGTGGGATGGCCGGTCATGTAGCGGTCGATGGCTACGGCGATGAGGTAGGGACCGGCAACGTCGCAGACGGACTTGATGAGGATGGCGACGATGGAGATGCCGACGGCGAGCTTGTAGGGAGCGAGGTAGGTGAGCAGGCGGCGCATGAGGCGCGAGTCATAGGCTTTGCCGATGATTTCGTCGTCATGCCCCTGCTTGGGTTTTTCCTGCTGCCGCGGCTTTGGTTTTTCGTTGTCGGCCATGCGTGGTTCTTATTCTATAGATTCCAAAGACTGGGGCAGGGTTCAGAGACAGGGCGAGGAAGAGCGGTCGGGACGGGGCTGTAGGCAGGGAGCTATAATTCTGAGCCGGGAGGTGATTATGTCGCTCTTCCGGTTCATTCCTGCCGCGTTTCTTGTTGTTGGCGTTCTGCCTTGCGGGGCGCAGACGCTGTCGCAGAACCACTCTTCACAATCCACGAAAGTTGCACCCAAGGTGCAGATGTTTCAGGGGCAGGTATCTCCGTGCATCCTGGAGATTGCGCCGGGCTCTGCAACTCCATCCTCAGCGCTCAAGCAGAAGCTTTGCGCCAAGGCGAAAGAGCAGGAGCAGACGGCCTTCAAGAAATATATGGCCGAGAAGAACTCCGCCTGCTACTCGATACGGGATTACGATTTTGAGACTCCGAAAGGCACAAAATTTCCGATGCTGAAGAGCTATACGACCTGCGTGCCGGCGGCGCGGTTTGAGGCGAAGAATGTGACGGTTCCGGTCACAGTACGGGCGGCGAATCCGAAGCGGTAGCAGCTTCTCTACAATTGAGATTGATGGACTCGGTCGGGATTTATCTTTCGGTTCCGTTCTGCCGGTCGAAGTGTACCTACTGCAACTTCGCTTCGGGTGTTTTTCCGGCGAGCTACTTTGAGCGGTATGTGGCGCGCGTGGAGGATGATCTGCGCGGGGCGCGGGTGCGCGTTGCGAGTTGGGGCGCGGCGCTGCCGGAGCGGGTGGATTCGATCTATCTGGGTGGCGGGACTCCTTCGCTTTTGCCCGCGGATTTACTGGGGCGGTTGTTTGCGGCGATTCGCGGCGCGTTTACGGTGGATGCGGACGCGGAGATTACGGTGGAGTGCGCTCCGGGGCAGTTGGAGGATGAGGCGTTGGCGGCGATGGTGGCTTGCGGCGTGAATCGCGTGAGCTTTGGAGCGCAGTCGTTTGTGGATGAGGAGGCGCGGCGGGCGGGGAGGCTGCATACGCGGGCGGTGGCCCTGCGGGATGTGGAGCGGGTTCGCAAGGCGGGGATTGGGCGCGTGAATCTGGACCTGATTGCGGGACTTGCAGGGCAGACGCGGGATTCGTGGCGCGAGTCGCTGGAGGTGCTGTGCGGCGCGACGCCGGAGCACGCGAGCGTCTACATGCTGGAGGTGGATGAGGATTCGCGGCTGGGGCGGGAGATTGGCAAGCGCGGCGCGAAGTATTCGGCGGGGCTGGTTCCGGAGGACGATGAGATTGCAGAGATGTACGTGGAGGCGGTCGAGTTTCTGGAGCGGCGCGGACTGGCACAGTATGAGATTTCCAATTTTGCGGGGAGCGGCGGGGAGTCGCGGCACAATTTGAAGTACTGGCGGAGGCAGCCGTATCTGGGGTTGGGGCTGGATGCGCATTCGATGCTGCGCAATGCGGAGGGACGCGGGCTGCGGTTTGCGACTACGGATGAGTTGGAGGGATTTTTGCAGGGGCTGGGAGTAGCAGAGCCTCAGCGACTGGCTCGTGAGGAAGAGTTGGAAGAGGCGTGGTTTTTGGGATTGCGGCTGAATGTGGGCGTGGATTTGGCGGCTTTGAACGCGGAGTTTGGGGTGGCAGCGGTTAGTCGGTTTGAAGATGTGATTGCTGAGTTGATTGGAGACGGATTGCTGGAGCGGGTGGAAGGGCGCGTGCGGCTCACGTTGCGCGGCCGGCTTCTGTCCAATGAGGTGTTTGAACGGTTTATAGGTGAGCCGGTCGCTAATTAGAATTTACCGCCGGCGACACAGAGAGCAGAGAGATTGTTTAATTGACACATGGCTCAGGAAGGGAATCAGAACGCGTTGATTGATCTTCGCAGCGATACGGTGACGATGCCGACGGCGGCGATGCGCGCGGCGATGGCGGCGGCCGAAGTGGGGGATGACGTTTATGGCGAAGACCCCACGGTGAATCGGCTGGAGGCGCGGGCGGCGGAAATTTTTGGGCGCGAGGCAGGGCTGTTGGTGCCGACGGGGACGATGGGGAATCAGGTTGCGATTCATGTCCACACGCGGCAGGGCGATGAAGTCGTCTGTGAGTCGCGCGCGCATATTTTCGACTGGGAGATGGCGATGGTCGCGGCCTTCTCGGGCTGCCAGATTCGGACTGCGGTGGGCGAGCGCGGGATTCTGAGGTGGGAGCAGATACGGGCGAAGCTGCTGAATGGTTCGGATTATCGACCTTCGACGGGGCTGATTGCGCTGGAGAACACGCACAACATGGCGGGCGGGACGGTGACTCCGCTGGATGTGTACGAGGAAATCTGGGCGGGCGCGAGAGAGCTGGGGATTCCGGTGCATCTGGACGGCGCGCGGGTATTTAATGGTGCGACGGCGCTGGGGGTTCCGGTGGCGAAGTTGACGGCGGGTTTTGCGAGCGTGATGTTCTGCTTGTCGAAAGGGCTGTGCGCTCCGGTGGGATCGATGCTGGTGGGCAGCCGTGAATTTATTGGGCGGGCGCGGGCGGTGCGCAAGATGCTGGGCGGCGGAATGCGGCAGGCGGGGGTTCTGGCGGCGGCGGGGCTGGTGGCGCTGGAGGAAATGCCGCAGCGGCTGGGCGAGGATCATGCGAACGCGAAGCTGCTGGCCGAGCGCATGGCCAAGCTGAAGCAGGTGGAGATTGATCTAGAGACGGTGCAGACAAATATTGTGATCTTCAAATTGCGCGGGAGGACAGATATGGGTCCGGTACTGGCAGCGATGAAGCAGCGCGGGGTGCTGGCGGGGACGGCGGCTGATGATCAGATTCGGTTTGTGACGCACAACGACGTGGATCGCGCGGCATGCGAACGGGCGGCGGAGATTGCGGCGGAAGTGATTGCGGCCGACTGCTGAAGCGCGAATGGACGGACGTGGCTGCAAGCGTGTACATTGACGCGAGACGCCTGTGCATTCTTTGTTCCGCAACATGGCCTGATGGCCCGTGTTTATTGATGCAGAGACTCGCCGCAGGCGGCGTTGATTGAGTAGAGAAGGCAGATGAGAGCACAGTGAATCCTATAAATCAGACGACCATGAATTCCACGCCGCAATCGGATACAACCGGGCCACATCCCAAGGCCACAGCAGTTTTTACATGCCTGCTGGGGGGGCTGGCGGGCCTGATGTTCGGGCTGGATATTGGCGTCATTTCAGGCGCGCAGCAGTTTATTCAGCACGACTTCGGGATCTCCGATACAGTGCTGGAGCACATCGTTAGCTGGATGATGCTGGGTGCGGCGGCGGGTGCGATTGGAGCGGGCTGGCTATCGTCTTCTTTGGGGCGGAAGAAGTCTTTGCTCTGGGGCTCGCTGATTTTTGTGGTGGCATCGGTGGTGTGCGGCATCGGCTCATCCGTAGAAGTTCTGCTGGTCGGGCGGCTGATTCTGGGCGTGTCGATTGGGATCCTGTCCTTTACTGCGCCGCTTTATCTGGCGGAGATTGCGCCGGAGAATATTCGCGGCGCCATGGTCTCGATCTATCAGTTGATGATCACGATCGGAATTTTTATCGCCTTTTTGTCTGACACGGCATTCAGCTACTCGGGCAACTGGCATTGGATGCTGGGAGTGATCGCCATTCCGGGCGCGCTGTTCTTTGCGGGGATTTTTGCGCTGCCGGAAAGCCCGCGCTGGCTGATGATGCGCGGACTCAACGAGCAGGCTACCAAGGTGCTGACTAAGCTACGCGGCAATCCGGAAGTGGTGAAGCGCGAAGAGTCGGAAATCGCCGAGCAATTGAAGATTCCGCAACGCGGCTGGCACATGTTCCTGGAGAACAGGAATTTCCGGCGCTCGGTGGGATTGGGAATTGTGCTGCAGGTCGTGCAGCAGTTTACCGGCATGAACGTGGTGATGTACTACGCGCCGCGTATTTTCCAGGACATGGGCTATCAGACTCACGCGCAGTTGTGGTTCACCGCTATCGTTGGCCTGGTCAACGTGCTGGCCACGCTGATCGCCATTGGGCTGGTGGATAAATGGGGGCGCAAGCCGATTCTCTACACCGGCTTTTCGGTCATGGCAATTGGCCTTGGGATTGTGGGCACGATGATGCATCTGGGCATTGTCACGCAGCCGGAACGGTTGTTTACCGTGGCCATGCTGCTGGTGTTCATCGTTGGATTCGCGATGTCGGCGGGTCCGCTGATCTGGATTTTGTGCTCGGAAGTACAGCCGATCAAGGGACGCGATTTCGGTATTGCGATTTCGACGCTGACCAATTGGGTGGCGAACTTCGTAGTCGGATTCACGTTCCTGTCGCTGCTCAACAACTTTGGACACGCGCAGACGTTCTGGCTGTATGCCGGATTTAACGTCGTGTTCCTATTCATCACGTTCTTCCTGATTCCGGAAACGAAGAACATTACGCTGGAACATATTGAGCGCAATTTGATGGCGGGCAAACCGCTCCGCAAGATTGGTCAATAGCGTCAGAGAGAAAGGAGCCCGCGTTTCCGGCGAGGGGAGCGCGGGCCTTATTTTTTTGATTTGCTGCTTTAGCCCTTGAGGCCCGCGCCGGTGCAGGCCGGGTGGTCGCACTGGCAGGTGAGTTCGAGGGATTTTCTCGATCCCTCGCATTTGGGACCGCAGTATTTCTGCCCGGCTGGAACCTGACAGATACAGGACGGATGGGCGCACTTTTTGGTTCCACTCATAGATTGCGTCTCCTTGACGCATCATTGATTTGGATGCGGGGGTGAGGAAGGCAGAGAGCGCGTTCCAGCGGAGTATGCTGAATGTGAATTTCATCAGGAGTGATCGATATTGCATTCATTTAGCGGTGTTTCCCGTAACCTTCTCCTGTTCAACATGATGTCTGCATTGCTCTTTCTGGCCGGTGGACGCCTCTGGGCGCAGGACAATTACGAGATCCAGGTTTATGGATCGGAAACGGTTGCGCCGCGCACGACCATGGTGGAATTGCACAGCAACTTCACGGTCGATGGATCGAAAGCGCTGCCTGGCGAGCGCTATACGGCGGATGGTACTTATCCGACAAACCACGCCCAGCATGAAACGGTTGAGATCACGCAGGGAATTACAAGCTGGTCGGAAGTGGGTTTCTACATCTTCACCAGCGCGCGCGACGGGCAGGGATGGCAGTGGGTGGGCGACCATATTCGACCGAGAGTGCGCGTGCCCGATAGCTGGCATTGGCCGGTGGGCGTGAGCCTTTCGACGGAAGTGGGTTATCAGCGGGCGCGGTTTTCACCCGATACGTGGACGCTGGAGATTCGACCGATTGTGGACAAGCAGATGGGGCGCTGGTACTGGGCGGTGAATCCAGCGCTGGAGCGATCGTTTCATGGGCCGAGTGTTCCTGATGGGGTGGAGTTCTCGCCTGCGGTGAAGGTGAGCTACAACTTCAGCAAAGCGATTGCGGGCGGGTTGGAATACTATGGCGCGGTTGGAAGGCTTGGCGATTTCGCGTCCGGCCGCGAGCAGGAGCAGCAGTTTTTCCCGGCCGTTGATTTGAATGTATCTCCGAAATGGGAGATCAATTTTGGAGTGGGTGTGGGCGTGACAGCGAGCACCGACCATCTGATCGTGAAAGGGATTCTGGGACGGCGGTTTGACTGGCCGCGTTTGTCGCGGCAGTGATGCGGTTATGTCGCGGACACGCGGAGCACAAGGCGCTGTCCGCGACATAAATTCACCACAGAGGACACCGAGAGGGCGGAGGAGGCGGGTTCGCTGCGGCGACTGATGCAAATAGCTAGGCGTGCTGCTGCATCTCCTCGGGGGAGACATCCTTGATGTGGGTGGCGATGTACCACCGGAATCCAAAGGGGTCGAGCACGCCGGCCATGCGGTCTCCGTAAAACTGGTCCTCGGGCTCGCGCTCGGATTTGGCACCGGCAGCAACAGCTTGCTTGTACACGGAGTCGCAATCCGGGACGTAGATCATGAGGGAGACGGGGGAGCCGCCGTAGTGCGCGGGGCTGTAGGCGTCGATTTCCGCATGCTCGTCGGCGAGCATGATGCAGGAGTCTCCGATTTCAATCTCGGCGTGGCCGATGTGGCCGTCTCTATCCATGCGGAAGCGTTCTTTCGCACCGAACGCCTTCTTGTAGAAGTCGATGGCGGCGGCGGCATTCTTGATGATGAGGTAAGGCTGAACGGAGTGATATCCGTCTGGAATGGGTTTTACGGTGGGCATGATCGTTCCTCCTTCGGCGCGGACAATTGTAATGTCTTGGATGCAGCAAAGAAAAAGGGAGCGTCCGAAGACGCTCCCTTTGGCCCCAAAGCGGGGCCTAATTTCGTGTTGGAATCAGGTAGAGCGGCTGGGTGAGGCCGAATGTGACATCGGAACCGGCGGGAATGGCGGCGTCGTTGGGATGCTGTATGAGCAGATGAGTGGTGACGATTCCTGCGCCGATGATGGTTCCGGCGAGCGCTCCCGGAGGGCCTCCGAGGGCTGCGCCAACGATGGCTCCGGAGCCCACTCCGACGCCGTATTCCACGGAATTTCGAGTGGTGTGGGACGCGGGTTTTATGGCTCCTTCACTGCCGACTCGCGTGTCATCGGCATCAGAAGCCTCGACCTCGGCGTAGATGTGGTAGGCGGTTCCGTCAGGCAGGACGACCATGTCCGGACGGAGACGAAGGGTGGCTGCGGGACCGAAGTGATGTCCCTGGCTGACCTCGACGACGCGGCCACGGAGCATGGACCCGGCGGGAATAATCACGCTGCCGCCCCGCATCACGTTCACCATGACTCGACCGTGGAAGGGAGCGTAGAGCGGAGTATCGGCGGTGGAGAGCGCTTCAGCAATGGAGATGCGAATCTGGGTTCCGGCGGGCAGTTGATTGGAGTAGCCGGAGCGGGATGCGAACTGAGTCGAATTGTCCCGCACGTGGAGCACGGCGGTGTCGTCGTTCGGCGGGATGATACTGGGATCGTATTGGCTGGGAGCCACGGGCACAGTCACAATGCCGTAATCGGTGTTGTCCCAACGGTGCGGGTTGCTGGGTGCGGCGTTGGTGATAACGGGAGCGTCAGAGCGTTGATAGCTCGGCGCGGGCGTTGAGTCGTCGGGCGTGGAGGATGTTGCGGGCGGCGGTGGCACGGTGACATACGGCGACGGCTTGGGCGTGACCGCAGCCGGCGCGGGCGTATCGGGCGTGGCGACAATGGTGTCGTCGGGTGGCGGCTGCGAAACGCCCTGGTACTGGTCGGGCGCTGCAGGCTGCTGTTGGGCATAGGCGGCGGGAAGAGCGAGCATCGCAATGCCGACGCATGCCAGTGACCACGGAATTGCGACGTGGAAAAGGCGTCCGTTGCCGTTGAGTTTCATACCATCACCATTTCAGAGGTCGCGGGAGAATCTGCCAGTTCCTATCGTAAGACAAAGCCTGACCTTTGGACGCTGAGAATGCATCAATGGTGGCGCTCCGGAATCAGGGCGGTTACGCCTGCGGGAATCCGCGGTTCGTCGGCTTGCCGCGATTTTGCCTCACTTGAGCAAAGCGCTTCGAGTGGGGCGCCATTCGGCGTGGTGAGGATTGGCGCCTCGAATTTTTGTTAGAATCTGCATGGAACCATTGGAAGAACGCGGAAATTAACGGTTTTATCCAGGTGACCTGGAATCTGGGTCAGGTCTTGGAAGAGACATTCCTCAGGGGCTTAGGCCCGCAAATTCATTCAGCGCCCTGCGGCCCGGCTGATGTCGTGCCCTGATACGGATCGATCCGGAATGGATTGATTGCGAAACTACGAACCGTACCAACACAAGATTAGTAAGGAGTCACATGACGGAGATTGTAGCTATTCATGCGCGCGAGATTCTGGATTCGCGCGGAAACCCGACCGTAGAAGCTGAGGTTGTTCTTGAGGGCGGCATTACCGGCCGCGCGGCGGTACCCAGTGGCGCGTCCACGGGCGAGCACGAGGCCGTGGAGTTGCGCGACGGAGACAAGGCGCACTACATGGGCAAGGGCGTGCTGCAGGCGGTTGAGAATATTGAGAGCGCGCTGGCTCCTGAACTGACAGGCATGGACGCCTCAAACCAGCGTCTGCTGGACGGGACGATGGTTTCGCTGGACGGCACTCCGAACAAGAGCCGGATGGGCGCGAATGCGATCCTGGCTGTCTCGATGGCGGCGGCAAGGGCTTCCGCACAGGCGCTCAAGATGCCGCTGTATCGCTACCTGGGCGGCGTGAATGCTTCAGTGCTGCCTACTCCGATGATGAA
>JBOGMA010000167.1:0-5846 GCA_050746465.1 Acidobacteriaceae bacterium | reverse complement strand
ACTGCGGACCACGCGCCGCATCCATCGATTCCACAACACCGTAGCCGGTAATTTCCGTTCCGCAATCAATCCCGAATACGCGCATGAGCGGAGTGTACCGCACCAACCAGCGCGCGGGAATTTACTTTGAGATTCCCTCCAGCGGAGAACTCGCCGTCGCATAAAGCTTCCGCACCATTCTCCCAGCCAGAAATGCCTCCCGCCCGGCAAGAATCGCATGTTGCATCGCGTCAGCCATCAGAATCGGATTCGCCGCCCCGGCAATCGCTGAATTCATCAGCACGCCGTCGGCGCCCATCTCCATCGCCAGTGCCGCGTCTGAGGCAGTCCCGACACCCGCATCCACTATCAGCGGAACCTCCGTGATCTTTTCGCGCAGAATCTGCAGGGTAGCCCGGTTCTGAATGCCGAGCCCGCTCCCAATCGGCGCAGCCAGAGGCATCACCGCCGCCGCTCCGGCATCAATTAATCGGCGCGCAAATACAACGTCATCCGACGTATAAGGGAGCACCGTAAAGCCTTCCTTCACCAGCACGCGAGTCGCTTCAAGTGTCGCTTGAACATCGGGATAAAGCGTCGCCTGGTCCCCGATTACTTCCATCTTCACCCAATCCGACAAGCCCACCTCGCGTCCCAGTCGCGCCGTGCGAATCGCTTCCTCCGCCGTGTAACACCCGGCAGTGTTGGGCAGCAAAAAGTATCGCTCGGGATCAATAAAATCCAGCAGCGATTCTTTCGACCGGTCCAGATTCACGCGACGCACGGCCACCGTGACGATCTCCGCACCCGACGCCTCAATCGCCGCCTGGGTTTCAGGACCATCCTTATATTTTCCGGTGCCAACAATCAAACGCGACTGAAATGCCTTCCCTGCGATAACAAGCGGTTCCATGCCATCCATTGTAGTTCCGTTCTGGCCAGATCGTTTTCACCACGCCTGATTGCCGATTTCCGTCATGGGCACTATCCGCCATAACTTCGCACCCACTCCACAATGCTCCGAACCCCAACCCCGCTCGGACCCTTCGCAATCCATGCCTTATCCGCATCCAGCCAAGCCGTCCCAGCAATATCCAGATGCACCCACGGCGTCTCGCCCACAAATTCCCGCAGAAACATCGCCGCGTTTGTTGCCCCGCCATAACGCGTCAGCCCGGTGTTCCGAATATCCGCAATCGCCGACTGAATCTGGTCGCGGTATTCATCTTCCAGCGGCAAACGCCAGAACTTCTCACCCGATCTCTCCAACGCGCTTGTGAAGTGTCCGAAAGCGTCCTCGTCATTCGAGAAAACACCCGCGTTCACCTGCCCCAGAGCAATCGCCACAGCGCCCGTCAAAGTCGCGGCGTCGATCAAGTGCGTCGCCCCAAGTTGCCGCGCATAGAACAGCCCATCGGCAAGCACCAGCCGCCCTTCTGCATCCGTATTCAAAACTTCAATCGACTTGCCCGACATTGCAATCTGAACGTCACCCGGCTTCTGCGCCTTCCCCGATACCATGTTCTCCGTAGCGCAAACCACGGCGATGGCCTTCACCTTCGGCTTGAGCTGCGCAATCGCCCGCATGGCCGCAATCATCGACGCGCCTCCGGCCATGTCGTATTTCATTTTCTCCATGCTGTCCGCAGGCTTCAGCGAAAGCCCTCCACTATCGAACGTGATTCCCTTCCCAACCAATCCAAGTACCGGCTCACTACCCGCATCCTCCGGCTCATAACGCATCACAATCAGCGCCGGTGGCTCATCCGACCCCTGCGCCACACCCAGAAACGCGCCCATTTTCAATTCGCGCAATTTGTCCGCGCCATACACATCGCATTGCAGCCCGCACTCCTTCGCCATTTCCGCGGCCTTCCGCCCCAGAATCGTGGGAGTCATCCGATTGCTCGGCTCGTTGATCAGCCCGCGGGCGAAGTTCTGTGCCTCAGCTACAATTCTGCCCTCACGCGCTGCCGTTTCAGCAGCGCTCGTATCTCCTTCCGCCACCAGAATCGTCAGGGCTTCAATGGCCGTATCCTTGCGATCCGTTCGGTAAGTGTCCGAATCAAACTCCGCGACAACCGCGCCTTCTGCAATCGCTCTCGCGTCATTCGCGCCAAACTTCCCGGGCGCAACGATCCCAAGCGAATGCAGCCCGCGCCCTTTCGAAAACCGCACCGCCGCTCCCGCCCCGCTGCGCAGGATATCAACCGATGCCTTGGCTTCCTTTCCCAAGCCCACCAGCAGCAACCGAGCCGCCTTCACTCCCTTCGGTTCATGAAGCAGCAGCGTTTCGTTCGCTTTTCCGGCAAATTCCCCAGACGGGAGCACGCGTGTCACCGCTCCGCGAATGCTTTCATCCGTGGTAAGCACCACCAGGTCGGGCCTGGCATTCTTCTCTATGTTGTTATTTTGATCAGCGACAAAGGCTACGACGGCATCTGTTTCCAATGCGCTGGCGGCGGCGCTGCGAACTTCAAGGTTCATCGGTTCACTTTCCAATAAGGGATTTTTCTAACCCTTCATTGTAAGTCGATGAACACACGAAGAACGCGAGCGTATAACGCACTGGCGACAACCACCGCGCGCTATTTCTGGAACACTGCCAGCATCATCTGCGATTGTGTCTGATTCACCTGGTTCAGAGTCGCCTCAAAATCAGGTTGCTCGCCCAGCGGACCGCCCCTCATCAGCTCTTTCAGCCGGAAAGCCGTGCGGCGCATCATAATCTGTGCGTCTTTCAGTTTCCTCGAGTGATCGGTAAGATCGGTGCGGATCTTCGATGCGTAGTGCTGAATTGCCTTCAGCGACGAAGCTACATCGGAAGGACTTCCATCATTCATTTGACGACCCGCCAGATCCGTCATGGCGCTCACCACTTTCGCATACAGGTAGCAGCGCTCTTTGGGAGTGGCTTGCTCCGCCTTGGTGGCGAGAGCCGCAATCTGCTGGGAGTCCAGATCTTTCGAGTTTGCCGCAAACGCCGGCGGAACCGAAATCAGCGCCGCCATCGTGAGAATAAAAACGAACCGCATACGCACCTCCTGACGCGCGCGAAACGGAACGTCAACCAGCTACTACTTCAATATCGCAATCCTTTGTCGCGCCTGCCATTCCTGGTCAGGGAACTTGCCGGAGGCTGACTTCAGGAACAATTGATAATACTCCAACGCCTGTACTTTGCGATGCAGACTATCATTCGCAGTTGCCCAAAGGAAGTAAGTTGCTGGTGTTTCCGCCGCAAGTTTCGATCGCGTCGTAAGCGCCTCCAGCACCAACTCCGGCTGGTGAGTCTTCGACGCCGCGAACGCGATCCCACTCCATGCGTCAGCATCATCCTTGCGCGTTTTCACGGCTTTTTGCAGCAAATCCAACGCTTGCTGGTACTTACCCTCCCGAATTAGAACTTGCCCCTGCGCCGCTTCCAAATCGGCATCGTCCGGCGACGCCGCCAGTAATTCGGCGTAGACGAGATCGGCCTTTTGTGGTTCCCCCGCCTGTACATAACCGTCCGCCAGCATCCTCGCAACGCTCTTGTTTTTAGGCTCCAGCCGGTGCAACTTCTCCAACTCCTCGACTGCCTGGTTCGCCTTACCTTCCGCCCCCAGCAGCGCCGCGTACTGCGCGTTCAGCGCCGGATCGTCCGGATCCCTCGTCAGAGCCGACTTCACCAGCGGCTCTGCCAGGCTATATTTCTTTTCGGCCATCAGCAGATGCGCAAGCCCGGCAATCGCTTGCGAAGACTGTGGATTCTCCTTCAGCGCCCGTCGATAAGCCTGCTCCGCAATATCTTTGTCCCCCGCAGCCTCGGCAATCTCCGCCGCCAGCAGCGTGTCCGCAGGAGTCTCCGGCGAAATCCGCAGCGCATCAATCAGCGCCTGCTTCGCAATCCCCGGGTCGGAATCCCGGTCCACACGCGCGAGCGCCCGCAACGCCCGCGCCTTCATCGCCGGATTCGGCGGATCGGGCTCCAGCGTTGCCGCCGCCTGCAATTGCTTGCCCGCGTCCGCATCCCCCTCCCGCGCCAGAATCAATCCCAGCGCCAGCCGCGACTCGAACTGCTTCGGGTCCGCCGCAATCGCCTTCCGGTAGAACGCCTTTGCCCCCGCCGCTTTCCCTTGGGCATCGTCGCAGTATCCGCGATCAAACAGCGCCCGGGCATCATTAGAATGCGCCGAAAGGTACGCATCCAGCAGCCCCCGCGCCTTGTCGTACTTCTTTGCCGCAACCTCCGATTCAATCCCATCCAACGGATTTGCCGACGCCGCATTGTCGCTCACCGATGTGCCTGGAGGCAGCGGAGCCGCCTGACCCACAAGCATCGAACAGAAACTCAAAGGAAAGAGAACGCCGCAAGCCAGTGCGGCAAATTTCAAGCGCATCACACCTCTACTTCTACAACTTCCGCACAAACCTTTTCAGCAGCCTCAGCTCGCGCCGGAAGCACCCGCTTCAGCCAGAACCCCGTATGCGAGCCCGGTGTCGCCGCAATCTGCTCCGGAGTGCCCGCCGCTACAATCTTTCCGCCTGCCGCGCCACCTTCCGGTCCCAAATCGATCACCCAGTCCGCCGACTTGATCACGTCCAGATCATGCTCAATCACAATCAGCGACCCGCCGCCATCAATCAGCTTCCGCAGCGCCACCAGCAGCTTGCTCACATCGTCAAAGTGCAGACCCGTCGTCGGCTCGTCCAGAATGTACAACACTCGGCTCTGCCTGCCTTTCCCGTTGCCACCTGCCCGCACCGTCGCGAGGTGCGCCGCCAGCTTTACTCTTTGCGCCTCGCCTCCGGAGAGGGTCGTTGCCGACTGCCCTAGCCGCACATACCCCAGCCCAACCTCGTCCAGCACTGCCAGCTTCTCCACAATCTTGTGCTGCCCGGCAAAGAACCGCAGGGCCTCCTTCACCGTCATACCCAGCACGTCATGGATGTTCTTCCCCTTGTACCGAATCTCCAGCACGCTCGCCTTATACCGCGTCCCGTTGCACTCCTCACACGGCAGTTCCACATCGGCAAGAAACTGCATCTCCACCGTTACCGTTCCATCGCCCTCGCAAACATCGCAGCGCCCACCCGGCACGTTGAAGGAGAAATGCCCGGCCGCATAGCCGCGCCTTTGCGCCTCCGGCTGGGCCGCAAACAGCTCCCGAATCGCATCGAACGCCTTGATATACGTCACCGGGTTCGAGCGCGGCGTCCTTCCAATCGGATTCTGGTCTACCAGCACAATATCGTTCAGCCGCTCCACACCCTTAATCTCGCGGTAGAGGTTCGACGGGTCCGCGCCCTCCGTCTTGCCCAGTTTCTGCGCAATCACCCGATACAAAACCTCATGAACCAGCGTCGATTTCCCCGACCCCGAAACCCCCGTAATCGCCACCAGCACATTCAGCGGAATGTCCACATCCAGCCCGCGCAGATTATTCGCCCGCGCTCCGCGCAGAGCAATCCACTCCTTCGGTCCGCCCGGCTCGCGCCTCCGCGTGGGCGTAGGAATCGAAAGCTGCCCGGAAAGATACTTCCCCGTCAGCGAATCCGGATTCCGCTCCACCTCCGCAACAGTCCCCGCCGCCAGCACCTTCCCGCCAAACTCACCCGCGCCGGGACCCAAATCCAACAGATAATCCGCCGCCCGCAGCACATCCGGATCATGCTCCACCACCAGAATCGTGTTCCCAAAGTCGCGCAGGTCATTCAGAATCCCAATCAGCTTCGCCGTGTCCCGCGTGTGCAGCCCAATCGAAGGCTCATCCAACACATACAGCGAGCCCACAAGCTGCGACCCCAGCGAAGTCGCAAGCTGAATCCGCTGCGCTTCTCCGCCTGAAAGTGTCGAAGCCAGCCGGTCCAGCGTGATGTAGTCC